>CAYRPT010000041.1:0-12368 GCA_964425895.1 uncultured Solibacteraceae bacterium
AGTACATCGAGGACCCGCTCTCCGATGCGCTCATTCAAGGTACGCTACCGAAGCCCTCGGAGCTTGAGGTCTATCTTGGAGATGACGGCATTTATTGCCGCCCGGTGAAGGACCCGCAGGAGCGCCCGGTCGCCGCCGGCGCGGCCGGCGAGGAGGAGGCGGAAGACACGCCGGCTCCGAGGATAGCACTCTACCGCTTCTGACACGACCGTAATAGTGTGGAACTTCGGGCTTCTGCTCGCACGAGTTTCCACCTATACTGTTCTGAGGTGGCCGAGCGAACCCAGTTTCTGGACAATCGGAATCGGTTGGCGGAACTCGAACGGGAAGTGTCCGAGCTCAAGGCCGTGAGCCTGCTGGTGGGGGGGCTGGCGCACGACTTCAACAACCTTCTTACGGCCATCGCCGGTCACGCGGCCTTGCTCGAGGCCGAGGCGCTTCCCGGCAGCGAGGTTCAGGAATCCGCCGGGGCCATTCTCCGGGCCGCCGAACACGCCTCCGTCCTCGCCCAGAAACTGCAAGGCGTGGCCCGACGCGGCACCAGCCGGCGGGAACCGGTGGACCTGCACCGGACCATCGAAGAAGTAGCGGCGCTCGTCCGTCCCTCCCGGAGCGGGCGGATTGAGATCCGTAAGGAACTTGCCGCCCCCGCGGCGATTACGCTGGCGGATCCCGAGCAGATGCACCAGATGCTCCTCAACCTCGCCCTGAACGCGCGCGAGGCCATGCCGGACGGAGGCGTTCTGACCTTCTCGACCTCGGTGCAGGAGGGGCCGTCTGGACGGCGCCTGGTCCTGGCAGTTCGCGACACCGGCTGCGGCATGCCCCCCTCGGACCGGCAGCGGATCTTCGAGCCGTTTTTCACTACGCGGCAGCGGGGCGGAGGCACCGGCCTGGGGCTGACCGTCGTCTCCGGCATCGTGAAACGCCACAACGGGCGCATCGAGGTCGACAGCATCGAGGGCGCGGGCTCCACCTTCCGGATCTTCCTGCCGTTGCTGGAGACGGCCGCACGCGCAGTGGGATAGGCTGCGCCCGCCGCCGGCGGCCCAGCCACATCTTATCCGTGGCGGTAGACGTCCCACCCTAAGTATGTCGAAAAGGCTTCCTCGAGAATGCCGGCGGTAAGGGACTGGTTCATCACCACATGGTGTTCGAAGCCGTGCTTGCAAACGAAGCGCATCAGGCGGTCGAGCCCCGGGATATGAGCCACGGCGCGAGTTCCGAACGTGCGGAGCTCGTCGTCGGTCAGCGAGCCTTGACCGACATAGGCGGTGATTTTGCCGAGGACGTCATTGGTGGAGAGGCGGCCGTAGGTGAGCGGGCCGGCGGGAGCGCGTCCCGCCAGGGCGCCGTACGTGTTCGCCTCGCCTACAATGGTGCCCAGAATCGGCGCCGTGGCGATCTCCGCCGCGGGCAGAAACGACCGGGCCCAGTTGCCGCAGTGGAACAGGACGCACTTGTCCTCCTCGCCGCCGTAGTTGTTGTTCCAGTCGACCAGAGCGCTAGGCGTCCCGGAGGCGAGCTGCATGGCGTACATCGTCAGCACGCCGGTCACATCCACCTCGCAGGCGCTCGGCATCATCTGCTCGCTCATCATGCTCATCAGGGTGCAGACGTTGATGCCGAGGTTCTGCTGCATCGACGTCCAGCACTGGATCGCCGAGGCGTGAAGGGCGTTGGCTCGCATCCAGTCGGCGATGACGACCCCTAGCTTGGCCATCTGCACCAGCTTCTCCGGCGGAACGCCGGGCGCGGCGGCGTACGCCCGGATTTCATCCAGCTTCGACCGGACCGCGGCCGCGGCGCCGTCGAGCCCGGCTACCCGGGCCTGGATCTCCGAGAGGTCGATCGTCGTGACGCTCACGCCATTCGCGTCGAGGATCTTTTCGCTGTAGCGGACCGTATTGAAGGCGCCGGGGCGCGCGCCGATGGCGCCGATCCGCGCGTTGCGGAGGCCGTTCACCACGCGGCACACCGCAACGAAATCCACGAGATCGCGCCGGAAGCTCTCCGAAGTGGGGTGGGCCACGTGTTTGGCCGTCACGGTGAAAGGGATCCCGCGCTGGGTCAGGTTGTTGCAGACCGAGATCTTGCCGCAGAAGGCGTCGCGGCGGCGTTCGACGTGGAGCTGGTCGAGGTCGTCAGGGTAGCCCTGCACCAGGATCGGCACGCGAAGGCCGGCCAGTCGGATGGCGTCGGCTACACCTTTCTCATCACCGAAATTGGGCAGCACGACTAAGATGCCGTCAATGCGGTCCCGATGGCGCCGAAACAGGTCGGCGCAGGCCTCTGCGTCGGCGAAGGTTTCGACGCCGCCGAGCTTGGTGGCCTGGCCGTCGAGCATCACGGGCTCGAGCTCGAGCCCGGCAAAGAGAGCCAGGATGTCCGCGCGGGCTTCCGCCACGAGCAGATCCGGGAAGAAATCGCGGTTACCGAAGATGACTCCAAGGGTGGCGCGGGACACGGACTATTCCTCCTTCCGGCGAAAAACTCCAAACTCCGCGGCGTTCCGCGGCGTGACGAGGATGCAGTCAATGGATTGCTTCTCGGGGGCGCCGGTGGCGCCCGTCGTGAGGTACCGGTGGGCCTGTTCGACCGCGAGCTGGGCGATACGCCAGGCCGGCTGCAACACCGTCGCCTTGATGTTGGATCCGCGGCCGATGGCGGCGATCACGTCGGGGCTCCCGTCGAAGCCGACCACGATGACATCGCCGCGGCCGGCCGCCTCGAGCGCAGCGGCGGCCCCGAGGGCCATGGTGTCATTGCCGGCGATGATGCCCTGGACGTTGGGGTGCGCTTGCAGCATCGTCTCGACCTTCTGGAATGCCTCGGGCTGGCTCCAGTTGGCGCTCTGCCTCGCGACCAACTTCAGTTCCGGGTACCGGTCGAGCACGTCGTGGAATCCCTGCGAGCGGATGGCCGCGTTCGAGTCCGATTCGCGGCCGGTGAGCTCGAAGTAGTTGCCCTTCTCGCCTAGCAATCGCACGAACTCCTGGGCGCCAAGGGCGGCGCCCTGGTAGTTGTTCGACACGATCTGCGCGACCGCGACACCCGTGGCGTTGATCTCGCGGTCGATCAGAAGGCTCGGCACGCCCGCCCGCTTCGCTTTCTCGACGGCGGTGATCGAGGCATCCACACCCGCGTTATCCAGGATGATGGCGGCGGCCCCCCGGGCGATCACCGTGTCGAGGATCTGGTCTTGCTTGTGGGCGTCGTCGTCGTGCGTCTGCACGACGGCATCGTAGCCAAGTTCGCGCGCCTTAGCCTCGGCCGCCTCAGCCTCCGCTTTGAAAAACGGGTTGTCGTGAGGTGGCGTGACGATGGCGATCAGCTTCCGTTCCGGAGAGCTGGAAGGTCCGCCGCCGCACGCGGCCAGCGCTCCGGCCAACGCCAGAAGCAGTGCCGTCCCTGCGTGCGAAGGGCGCCGCCGGGCCCTCGCAAGACGCTGGGCGCGATCCGTTGTCCGCGTCAGGGTTTTCGCTCGGATGGTGGCCATGAGAACCGCTGCTGAAACTGGTCGAGGATTACCGCTAGAACAATCACAACACCTTTGATGACAATTTGCCAGAACTCGGAGACGCCTAGAAGCACCAGTCCATCGGCGAGCACGCCGATCACCAGCGCTCCGACCATGGTTCCGCCGATCGAGCCCCGGCCGCCGAAGAGCGACGTGCCACCGAGCACCACGGCGGCGATTGCGTTCAGCTCGAAGGTCTCGCCGGTGGCCGGATGCGCCGCCACAAGCTGCGACGCGATGATCACGCCGGCCAGGGCGGCGCAAAAGCCCGAGATGACGTAAACCGCCAATTTCACGCGTGGGACGCGAACCCCCGACAACTCCGCGGCACGCTCGTTGCCCCCGATGGCATAGACGCGCCGGCCGAAAGGCGTATGGGCCGCCGTCACGGCCGCCAGGGCGGCGAGCGCGGCCACAATCCAGATCACCACCGGAACGTGCAGGATCGTCCCGGAACCCAGCCACGGAAACCCGGTGTTTCCCCACTCCGGCCGGCCCTGCAGGTTCGGGAATGTGGCGCCGCCGGAGCGAAGCAAGGCCAGGCCGCGGGCCGCATACAACATGCCGAGGGTCGCGATGAACGGCGCGACGCGGAGCCGCGTCACCAGCACCCCGTTCAGCACCCCCACCGCGGAGCCCACGAGCAGGGCGACCGCAACCACCAGCCAAGCGTGGAGATAGATCTTCACGCCGAGCGGCTCAAGCACCAGACCCTCGGTGAGCAGCCCGCCCGCAACCATGCCCGCCAGCCCCGCCACCGACCCGACCGAAAGGTCGATGCCGCCCGTTAGAATGACGAACGTCATGCCGACGGCGAGAATCCCATTGATCGCGACGTGCTTCAGAAGGATGACCAGGTTGGCGGGCGTAAGGAATGCCGGCGACAGCAGCGAGAAGACCACCAGCAACACGGCCAGCGCCAGGAGCGTGCGAAGGCGGAACAGCAGAGCGGCGGCGCTAGGCCCGGACACTGTCGCCTCCGGGGTCTGAGTCGAGGAACGCCGAGGCGGCCGCCACCAGCTTCGTGCCGGAGGCTTCACGCCAGGGAAACTCGCCGGCGGGCCGGCCCTTTGAGAGAACGAGAATCCGGTCGGCCACGGCCAGGATCTCATCGAGCTCCGAGGATGCGTACAAGACGCCCATCCCCTGGGCCGCCAGGCGGTTGATGATCTCGCAAATCTCCGCCTTGGCGCCCACGTCGATGCCGCGAGTCGGCTCGTCGAGCAGGAGAACCTTGGGCGTGGTGAACAGCCCCTTGGCCAAAACGACCTTCTGCTGGTTTCCGCCGCTCAACGACGCGATGGGTTGACGGATGCTCGCCGCGCGGATGGCGAGTTCCTTTGCCAGGCGCGTCACGCCGGCGTCGATCTTGCGGTTGTCCAGCATCCACCCAACACGGCAGGAATCAAGGCTGGAAAGCGCCACGTTTTCGCGGACGTTGAGGAAAGGGACGATGCCGGAGGCCTGACGGTCTTCCGGCAGCAAGGCCAGCCCGGCCCGAATACGCTCCGCCACGCTGAGCCCTCCGAGCGGGCGTCCGTCGAAGATCATCTCGCCACGCGTCCCGGTCCTCAGGCCGATCAAACTTTCGAGCAGCTCCGTCCGTCCGGCGCCCATAAGCCCATAAAGTCCCAGGATCTCACCGCGCCGCAGCGCGAACGACACGTTCTCGAAGTGGAAACCGCCGTCGCGGCAAGGCAGGCTGAGCGACCGCGCCTCCAGACACACGCTCCCGGGCTGGCGCTCCGCCCGCCGGTAGATGGAATCCACGCGCCCGCCAACCATGCGCTCGACGATCCATTGCACGTCGACTTCACCGGCCGGGGCCTCGTCGACGCGGCGTCCGTCGCGCAGTACGGTAATGACATCGCCGATCCGGAGCAACTCCTCGAGACGGTGCGAAATATAGACCACGGACACGCCCGACGACGTGAGTTCGCGAATGACGCGAAACAGCGCCTCCACCTCCGCACCGCTGAGAGCGGACGTCGGCTCGTCCATGATCAGGATGCGCGCGTCCCTGGCCAGCGCCTTGGCGATCTCCACAATCTGCTGGCAGCCGAGAGGGAGGCGGCCGGCGGTTTCCTCCGTGCGGATCGAAGGTTCCAGCCGGCTGATCCATCGCCGCGCCAAGACGTCCTGCCGCGCGCGATCCACGAGGATTCCTCCCAAAGTCCGTTCCCTCGCCAGGAAGATGTTCTCGGCCACCGAGAGGTTGGGACACAGGTTGAGCTCCTGGTGGATCATGCTGATTCCCGCGCGGTCCGCGTCGCGCGTGGAGGCGAACGCCACTTCGCGGCCGTCGAGGTGAATGCGTCCGGAGGTGGGCTTTTCAACGCCGGCGAGGATCTTGACCAGTGTGGATTTGCCGGCGCCATTCTCGCCGATCAGCACATTCACGCGGCCGCGGTAAACGTTGAAGTCCACGCGGTCGAGCGCCACAGTGCCGGGATAGGCCTTGGTGACACCCTCCGCGCGGAGGACGATTTGGCCGCCCACGGCGCTCAATCGACCTCCAGAATCACCGGGACGATCTCCGGCGGGACGGCGGCCGGATCGATGCCGCCCCAGAAGCGCACCGTCCGGCCCGGCGTAAGGAGCTCGCTCCGCGGGGCGACAACATCCTCGACCACCCGGCGATTCAACTCGGCGGCCACCGCGGCATAGTCGAGCTGGTTGGCGAACTGGCTGAAATCGAGAAACCCGGCGGCGTCGCGCAGAACGCTGCCCAGAATGACGGGGCCGGTTAGGAGCGCCACGCTCCTGCCGCTTCCCCGAGGAACCAAGTCCACCAGCAGGCGGCCCGTGCGCCCCCCGGAATCGACCCTGGCGATGCGGCCTTCCCCGCGCACCAAGGCGGGCTTGGCCGGCAGGGGGGCGGTCGCCAGGTCAAGCGCGGATTCACGCGCCAGCGGCGCCAGCTTGTCATCCCAGATCGACTCCACGTAGGCGCCGGGCTGGAAGCGGCCAACCGGCCGCGGCGCCGCACCGGGGTTGTCCTCAATCGGCACGACGGTCCAGGGCACGCACGAGAATACGGCGCCGCAGAGCGCGGCCGAGACGGCGGAAACGAGCGCGGACGGAGACGAGCCGGTTCGCTTCATGGCGTGGCTTCGTAGGTTGCTCGGGCAACCGCGGCGCGCCAGCCCCCGAGCATCTGTTCACGGCGCTGGGGCGCCATGCGCGGCTCGAAGCGGGTGTGCGCGCGCGGGAGCGCCTCGATCTCGGCGAGCGACGTCCAGAGGCCCACCGCCAGGCCGGCGAGATAAGCGGCCCCCAGCGCGGAGAGATCGGCGGAGATACTGCGCAGCACCGGCCGGCCGAGGATATCCGCCTGGAACTGCATGAGCGCATCGTTGCGGCTTCCACCGCCGTCGGCGAGCAGGACCGGGAGGTCGAGGCCGGCGTCGGCCCGCATCGCGGCGAAGACGTCGCCGATCTGGTAGGCGATGGCCTCGACGGCGGCCCGGGCGAGGTGGGCCGCGGTGGTCCCGCGCGTGAGGCCGGTGAGCAGCCCACGCGCCCGATCATTCCAATGCGGCGCGCCCAGGCCCACAAAGGCCGGGACCAAATACACGCCTCCGGCGTCTTCGAGGCTGCCCGCCAGCGCGGCCGCGCTGTCAGCGGGGTCGCGCAAGCCGAGCAGATCGCCCAGCCACTGGACGGCCGCGCCGGTGACCAGGATATTGCCCTCCAGGGCGTAGACGGTTTTCCCGGGCAAGGCATAGGCGATGGTTGACGACAGGCCGCGCGCCGACAACACCACCCGGCGGGTGGGCATCATCAGCGAGGACCCGGTGCCATAGGTCGCTTTGACGCCGCCGGAGGTGAACGACGCATGGCCGACCCACGCCGCGTGGGAATCGCCGATCAGGCTCGCCACCGGGATGCCGGCGGGCAGCGCTCCGGCCTGTGCCGTTTCGCCGAACAGGCGGCCCGACGGATAGGGAGTGGGCAGCGCCGGAAGTGGGATGCCGAACAACTCCGCCAGCTCCGGATCCCAGACCAGCCGCTCCAGGTTGAAGAGCTGTGTGCGGGAAGCGTTGGTGAAATCCGTCGCGTGAGCGCGTCCGCCGGTGAGGTTCCAGAGCACCCAACTGTCCACGGTGCCCGCGCACAGCTCACCGGCGGCGGCCCGGGCCGGGCCCTCCGGGATTCGCTCCAGCAGCCAACGCATTTTGGAAGCGGAGAACAGCGGGTCGAGGGTCAGGCCAGTGCGGTTGTACACCATCGGTGCGACGCCGCGAGCCCGCAGCTCGTCGCAGAAGGGAGCGGTGCGACGGCACTGCCAGACGACGGCCGGGCCCTGGGGTTCGCCGGTCGCGCGCCGCCAGACCATCACCGTTTCGCGCTGGTTGCTGACCGCCACCGCCGCCAGGTTCACTTCGCTGCCGGCCGCGGCGAGACACGCTTCGACAGCTTCCTGTACGCTCGCCCACAGCGCCATCGGTTCCTGTTCCACCCAGGCCGGCTGGGGAAAAGCGATCGGGACGGGTGCGGAGGCGCGGCTGACGATCCCGCCCGCTTCGTCCACCAGGAGAGCCTTGGTGTTGGTGGTTCCCTGGTCGATGGCCAGAATCGCGCGGCGGCTCATCAGTTCACCCTTGCGCCCAGCAGCTCCAGGGCCGCCTGTCGAATGCCCCTCGGAGTCAGCCCGAACCGCTCGCACAGCCAGGTGTGGGAACCGGTGGGAGCGAACACGCCGGGAACACCGAGGATGCGCATCGGAACCGGCTTCGTCTGAACGATCGTCTCCGCCACGGCGCCTCCCAGTCCCCCGTGCACGGAGTGCTCCTCTACGGTGAGGATGGCGCCGGTCGCCTCCGCCGCCTCGTGGACAGCCTCGCGGTCGATTGGCTGGATGGTCGCCATGTTGATCACGCTGCTGTCGATGCCGTCGCCCGCCAGCAGCCCGGCGGCTTCGAGAGCCGGGCCGGTCATGGTTCCCGCGGCGATGATTGTCAGGTCCCGGCCTTCGCGCAGCCGCGACGCGCGTCCGATCTTGAAGCGATACTCCGGGGGGTGAACTACGGGCACGGGGGTGCGGTTAATCCGAAGAAACACCGGGCCGTTGTACGCGGCGGCGGCGCGGGTCGCCTGCTCCGTTTCCACAGGGTCCGCGGGGTTGACTACCACCATGCCGGCGATCGCGCGCATCCAGGCCACATCTTCCACCGCATGGTGGGTGGCGCCCAGCGGGCCGTACGCCATGCCCGGCGACATCGCGCCGAGCTTCACGTTGGCGCGGCTGTAGGCCACATCCACCTTGATCTGCTCGAGCGAGCGCGCCGTCAGGAAGCAGGAAGCAGCACAAACAAACGGAATCTTGCCGCCGTTGGCCAGGCCGGCGCCCATTCCGACCATGTTCTGCTCGGCGATGCCGATATTGAAGAAGCGATCCGGGAACCTCTTGGCGAATCCGCCGAGCTTGGTCGAGCTGACCGAGTCGTTGACCAGGGCCACCACGCGGGCGTCCCCGGCGGCCAACTGTTCGAGCGCGGCGGCGAAGGCGTCGCGACAGTCGAAACCGGAGGTCACGCTGCCCCCCCGTCCAACTCGGCCAGTGCCGCCTCGAGCTCCGTAGCCGTCGGTACGCGGTGGTGCCAGGCCGCCGAATCGCGCATGAAGGAGACCCCCTGACCCTTGTGGGTGCGGGCGATGACGCAGTTCGGCGCACCCACCTCCCACGGGACAGACGAGAGCAGCTCCTGCAACGCAGCGCAGTCGTGCCCGTCGACTTCGCGGACGCTCCACCCGAAGGCCCGCCATTTGTCCGCGAGCGGCTCCAAGCGCATTATCTGCTCCGTGGCCGCTCCGAGTTGCAAACCGTTGCGGTCGACGATCACCGTCAGACTCTCGAGACCATAGTGGGCGGCTGCCATGGCCGCTTCCCAGTTGCTGCCCTCCTGGAGCTCCCCGTCGCCGCACAGGACGAAGGTTCGCCAGGCAGCGCCGTCGATCTTCGCCGCCAGCGCCGCCCCGACAGCCACCGGCAGGCCGTGTCCCAACGGACCGGTGCTGGCCTCCACTCCAGGCACTTTACCTCGGGCCGGGTGCCCGTTCAGGCGGGCACCGGGTTGCATGTAGCTGGATAGCTCCTCCGCGGGGAAAAAGCCCCGGCGGGCGAGCGTGGCGTAGAAGGCGCCGCTCGCGTGTCCCTTACTCATGAAGAAGCGGTCGCGGCCGGGCCAGTCCGGGCGTTCCGGGTCGACTCGCAGGATCTCGCCATAGAGAACGGCCAGGATGTCTGCCGCCGAGAGGTCACCGCCCGGATGGCCCATCCCGGCCTCGTAGACCATTCGCAGGCTGTATCGGCGTACTTCCCTTGCCACCCGCTCGGGGGACCAGTCCACGCATCAAGCTCCTTGGGATATCAGCTTATCATTCCCCTTCCGCCGACTTGGCGTGTGACGCGGCCGGCTCTCCTCGGCGCGCCCTCCGCCAGCGGGAATGCGCCCTGCCGGGGCTCAAAGCTTCCAGGAGCCACCCTTCCCGAACTTCAATGATATACTCAAGGCGCGGTGTTTTCCTACGTGTTTCCTAGCGTTTCCAGCCTGTCACCGCGGGGTGTGGCATGTCCCGTGATTTGCTCGTCATTCGCGTTATCTTCGTGGCGATTGTCGTTACTTCGGCTTACTTCCTCCAGCCGTTCGGTCTGAACCCGATCTGGGCCGGTGTGGTCGGTCTGTTGTTTGGCGTCGCCATTGTTCTCTTCGAGATTCGCTTGAAGGAGGTCAGCCTCAAGCGCCTTATCGGAGCGGCGATCGGGTCTGTTCTCGGGATTTTGGGCGCCTACCTGCTCACGCTGATCCTCGGGCGATCCTTGCCGGGAAACGAAAGCACGATCCCGTTCATGCAGCTTGCCATCATGCTGGTGATGACGTACGTGGGGCTGATTGTCGGCGCCAGCAAAGGCGACATGCTGAACCTGGCGGCTCTCGGAGGTCTATTCGGAGGAGAAAAGAGCGCCAAGCACTCGTTCAAGATCCTCGACACCAGCGTAATCATCGACGGGCGCATCGCCGACGTCGCCGAGACCGGCTTTCTCGATGGCGTGGTGGTGATTCCCCAGTTCGTGCTCCGCGAGTTGCAGTTAGTGGCCGACTCGGCGGACTCGATGAAGCGTAACCGCGGACGGCGCGGCCTCGATATCCTCCAGCGCCTCCAGAAGATGCCACAACTGAACGTGCAAATCCTGGAGGAGGACTTCCCCAACATCCGCGATGTTGACATGAAATTGATCGAGCTGGGCAAACTGTATAACTGCAAGGTCGTAACCAACGACTTCAACCTGAACAAGGTGGCCGGTTTGCACGGCGTCGATGTGCTGAACATCAACGAGCTCGCCAACTCCTTGAAGCCGGTGGTCCTGCCCGGGGAAACGATGAAGGTATTTATCCTCAAGGAAGGCAAGGAATACAACCAGGGGGTGGCGTATCTGGACGATGGCACGATGGTCGTCGTCGACAACGCTAAGCGGCTCATCTCGAAGACCATCGAGATTTCCGTGACGAGTGTGTTGCAGACGACGGCTGGAAAGATGATCTTCGGCCGGTTCGACGAGAAACAACACGTCGTGTTCGACAAGCAATCGGGCGAGCGCGCCAGTCGCGAGCGAGCGCCTCAATGAGGAGCCGGCGATGAAATCGTGGAAGCTGGGGGATTCATGAAGGTATCGGTCATCCTGCCCGCGGCGGGTCTGGGAACCCGGATGCGACCATCCACGCCTGAAGGCGAAGGGGTCAGCCGCAAGCAGTTCATGCTACTTGACGGCGCGCCTATCCTGCTACACACCATCCGTAAGTTCGCCGCCTCGCCGCTGGCGCACGAGATTGTGGTGGCGTTGCGGCAGGAGGATCTGCGGTGGGTTTCCGAGCTTCTTGACCAGGACGGGCTGGCGAAACCGATCCACCTGGTGGAGGGGGGCGAGAGCCGGCAGCACTCGGTGATGAACGCTCTCGCGGACGTGTCCGAGGATACCGATCTGGTGGCGGTGCACGACGCCGTGCGGCCATTCATCGACGAGGAGATCCTGGCCAAGGTGGTTCGCGAGGCGGAACAGACCGGGGCGGCCATCGTCGGTATCGTGCCGGTGGACACCGTCAAGCAGGTCCATCTGACGAAAGTGCGCGCCACCTTGCCGCGCGAGAAGCTGATTCTCACGCAAACTCCGCAGGTTTTCCGTCTCGATCTGCTGCGCGAGGCGTTTGAGCGCGCGGCGCATGACGGCTTCGCCGGCACCGACGAGTCGAGCCTCGTGGAAAGGCTGGAGAAGGTTGAGGTGAGCGTCGTACTTGGAAGCGACCGGAATATCAAGATCACCCGACCGAGCGATATGGAACTCGCGCGGTTCTTCCTGGCCGAAGAGCGGGCCAGGACGGCGTAAATCGCGCCGGGGGCGCCTCCACCACCCACACCTATGAGCGAGTATCGAACGGGCCTCGGTTGGGACGTTCACCGGACCGGACCGGGTGACGGCATCTATCTCGGGGGCGTGAGGATCCCCGCCGAATTCGGACTAATCGGCCACTCGGACGCCGACGTGTTGCTTCACGCGATCACCGACGCCATCCTTGGCGCGGCTTCCCTGGGTGATATCGGCATGCACTTCCCTGACACCGACCCGCGCTGGCGCGGGCAGCCAAGCGACATGTTCCTGTCGCATTCGGTGAAACTCGCCGCCGGGCGCGGCGGCCGCATCGTCAACGTGGATTCCACGGTGATCCTCGAGCGTCCCAAGCTCAAGGACCACCGGGGTACGATTCGCGAAAGTGTGGCGCGCATCCTCGGTCTCGGCGTAGACCGCGTGTCGGTGAAGTTCAAGACCGCCGAACGGGTGGGCCCGGTG
>CAYRPT010000042.1:0-12240 GCA_964425895.1 uncultured Solibacteraceae bacterium
CAGTAGCCGGCGGGCGCGCTTGTGAGCAGCCAGGGCTACTCCCCGGCCCGAATTCCCTTTGATCCCAACGGCGGGCGAGGCCGCTCGGGGCTCTCGATGGCTTTGGGAAGGCGGCGGCGGTTGTGGGTTCATCTTGTCCTCGCTGGTCTCACCTTCCTGACGACAACGGCGGTCGGCGCGCGGATGTCGTACAACTTCGAGCGCGACCTGCCCGCCTTCACCGGCGACGATCTCGCCGCCCTGACGCGCGTGGTGGGCGACCCCGGCCAACTCCTTCTCGGGCTTCCGTTTTCGATCACGCTGATGGCGATCTTACTGGCCCACGAAATGGGCCATTACGTCGCCTGCCGCTACTACCGGGTGGACGCCTCGCTGCCGTACTTCATTCCGGCGCCGACGCTCATTGGCACCTTCGGAGCGTTCATCCGCATCCGCTCTCCGATCCTCACCCGCCGGGCTTTGTTCGACATCGGCATTGCGGGGCCGCTGGCGGGTTTCCTCCTGGTCTTGCCCGCCTTCGCCGTGGGACTGGCCTGGTCGAAGGTGCTTCCCGGCATCGCCTGGCGCGGCGAACTGATCTTCGGGGTCCCGGCCCTGCAACGGGTTCTCGAATACGCGATCTTTCCGGGAACTCCCTCCGGCGATGTGTACCTCCACCCCGTAGCCAGCGCCGCATGGGTCGGAGTACTGGCTACGGCCTTGAATCTTCTGCCGATCGGGCAGTTGGACGGGGGGCATATTCTTTACGCCTTCACCGGCCGTTGGCACAAGCTGCTGTCCCGGGTGTTCGTTTTATCGCTCATTCCCTTGGGCTACTTCAGTCTTAGCTGGGTGATCTGGGCGGTGATCCTGTTCTTTCTCGGGATGCGTCACCCATCCATCCACGACAACACTCCGCTGGGGCGCGGGCGCCGTCAGCTTGGCCTGCTCGCGCTGATCATCTTTCTGTTATCCTTCTCGCTAACCCCGGTCCGCATGAGCAACGGCTTCTAGATGAAGATCTCGGCCACTATCATCACCTTCAATGAGCAAAAGAACATTGCCCGGGCGATCGAGAGCCTGCGGTGCTGCGACGAGGTGGTGGTGATCGACTCCGGATCGACCGACCGAACGGCGGAGATCGCCCGCCGCCTCGGGGCGCGGGTGATCGAGCATCCGTGGGAAGGCTTCGCCATCCAGAAGAACGCCGCCGCGGAATCCTGCGAAAATGACTGGGTTCTCTCGATCGACGCCGACGAGTCCCTCAGCGAGGCGCTGGAGGGGGAAATCTGGCAGCTTAAGAAGAACGGCCCCGACTACGACGCCTACACGATGCCCCGGCTGGCGCAGTACCTGGGGCGGTGGATCCTGCATTCCGGCTGGTATCCGGACCGCAAGATCCGTCTTTATGACCGGCGCAAGGGCCGCTGGACCGGCAACTACGTGCACGAGAGCGTGGTGGTGGACGGCCGCGTCGGCCACCTCGAAGCCAACCTACTGCACTACACTTGCGACTCGCTTTCCCAGCACCTGGAAACGATGAACCGCTACACGACGTTAGCGGCCCAGCAACTGGCGGCCGAGAACGTCGAGATCGGCTGGCGGCACCTGCTGCTCGATCCGCCGTGGACCTTCTTCCGCAACTACTTCCTGGGCCGGGGGTTCCTCGACGGTTTCGAGGGACTGGCCATTTGCCACATGGCGGCAACATACAACTTTGTGAAATATGCCAAAGCCAGGATGATGAAGCCGAAGCGGTGAAGACCGGCGATGCGGATTCTCCACATCGATACGGGGCGGGAAATGCGCGGGGGACAATACCAGGCGCTGTTCCTGATGCGGGAATTGGCGCGTCAGGGTCACGAATGCGCGCTGTTGGCGCCGGCCGCGGCGCCGCTGGCCGCGGAAGTAGCCGCCGGCGGTGTCCGGGTGATGACGTCCGGTTTCCGCGGGTTGGTCCGCGCGGCCCGGGAGTTCGATGTCGTGCACGCCCACACGGGGCGCGGGCATACGTTGGCGGCCGTGTGCGGCGTCCGGCCGTTGGTGGTAGCCCGAAGGGTGGCGTTTTCCATCCACGGCGGTCCGGCGTCGCGCTGCAAATACCGGCGGGCGGCGCGTTTCATCGCCGTCTCCGAGTACGTGAAGCGGAGGCTCATTGAGGCGGATGTGCCGGCAGGGAGGATCTCGGTGGTGTATGACGGTGTGCCGCTGCTCCCGGAGCGGAGCGCGGAGGAATGGATCGTGGCGCCGGCGTCGGCGGATCCGCGCAAGGGCGAGGCGCTCGCCCGTGCAGCGGCCCGCCTGGCGAACGTGCCGCTGCGCGTCTCCGGCGACCTGACGGCCGATTTTTCGCGAGCCTCGTTTCTCGTCTACCTTACCGATATGGAGGGGCTCGGGTCCGGAGCGCTGCTGGCGATGTCAGCGGGCGTTCCGGTGATCGCGAGCAGCGTTGGCGGTTTACCGGAGGTAATTGAAGACGGACGCACTGGATTGCTGGTGCGGAACGATCCGCGCGAAGTGGCCCGGGCCATCGAGCGGTTGAACACGGATGCCCCGCTGCGGTGGGAAATGGGGAGGCGGGCGCGCGAGCGGGTCCGCGCACGGTTCTCCATCGCGCACATGGTGGAGGGTACGCTGGAGGCCTATCAGGAGGCGCTCGCGTGATAGCGGCGGTGCTGGCGGGCATCCTGGGTTTGCTGATCGGCAGCTTTCTGAACGTGTGCATCCACCGTCTGCCGCGGGACCTGTCGGTGATCCGGCCGCGTTCCCACTGTCCGGAGTGTGAGCGCCCGATCGCCTGGTACGACAACGTGCCGGTCGTAAGCTACGTCCTGCTGGGCGGGAAGTGCCGGCACTGCGGGTGGGGAATCCCATGGCGCTATCCGCTCGTCGAGTTGGCCACGGGGGCGCTGTTCTTCGCGGCGGTGCGGCTGCACGGTCCGGAGCCCCTGGCCTGGAAGCTGTGCCTGTTGGCGGCGCTGCTGGTGGAGCTTTCCGTATCGGACCTGGAGACTCGAATCCTCCCGGACGAGTTCACCCTAGGCGGCACGGTTCTGGGAGTCGCCCTCGCGTTCTGGGTCCCCATGCCGGCGGGCCTCGTGTCGGTGATGGCCGCGGGGGCGGTAGGACAGGCGGCGGCGTCGGCGGCGGAGGCGGCGGCGGGCGCGGCGTTCACCGGCGGCGCTCTGTGGTTGGTCGGCTGGCTTTACCAGAAGGTGCGGAAGAGAGAAGGCCTGGGTTTCGGCGATGTCAAACTGGTGGCGCTCATCGGCGCTTTCCTGGGGCTCCAGGGTACTTTGTTGGCCCTGATTCTGGGCTCCGTCGCCGGTTCCGTAATCGGCGTGGTCTACATCTGGCTGGCCAAGAAGCAGGCCGCTTCCTATGAACTTCCTTACGGGACTTTCCTGGGCGCGGGGGCGCTGGCGGTGGCGTTTGGCGGACCGTTCTTCCTGCCGTAGCGGGCGGCTGACGGCAAGACTACCGGCGTGGCTGGTGCGGCGGCCCGCTTCCCCGAGAGATGCGCGAAGGGCGGGTGTTCACGCCCTGGAGAGGCAGCGATAGGCCCGCCGGGCGACGACCAGTTCTTCGTTGGTGCTGAGGACGATGACGGCGACGGCGGAGTCCGGAGCGGAAACGACGCGGTCCCCGGCGCCGTTGGTGTTCCCGTCCGGATCCAGTTTCACGCCGAGGAATTCAAGCCCCGCGGCCACGGAGGATCGCAATCCCGCCGAGTTCTCGCCGATGCCTCCCGTGAAGGCGATGGCGTCAATGCCGCCCATGGCCGCCGCGTAAGCGCCGATGGTCTTCTTGATCTCGTAAACGAAGACTTCCAGGGCGAGAGCTGCGTCCCCGTTGCCATCGCGAGCGGCGGCTTCGAGGTCGCGAACGTCGCCTCCGGGCACCCCGCTGAGGCCGGCGAGTCCGCCGGTTTTCGCCAACTCGTCGCGGACGTGCCCGATCGTCCAACCCCTCCGCTCCATCATGTACAACACGGCGAAGACATCGAGATCGCCGTGGCGGGTGGCGTTCTCCAGACCCGATTGGGCCGAGAAGCCCATCGTTGTGTCCACGGAGCGCCCGCCCTGGATGGCGCACATCGAGGAGCTTCCTCCGAGGTGGCAGGAAACGAGGCGCAGCGACGTTCGCGGCCGGCCCAGGATCTCCGGAGCGCGATGGCTGACGTACTCATGGGACGCGCCGTGAAAGCCATAGCGCTGCACTCCATACTTCTCCCGCCACTCGCCGGGGACCCCGTAGCGGACGGCGTATTCCGGCATGGTGGCGTGGAACTCGGTCTCGAACGCCGCTACCAGCGGTGTGTCCGGCATCGCTTCGCGGAAGGCCCGGATGCCCGTGAGGTAGATGGCGTTGTGCGCGGGCGCGGCGGGCAAGTATTCTTCCAGCGCGGCGACGACTCCCTCGTCGACGACGAAGGTACCGCGATACCGCTTGCCGCCCATCACCGCCTTGAATGCGACGGCATCGACCGGCGCGCCGCCGGTGTCGATGGCGCGGATGGCCGCCGGATAGTCACTCACGCGCTCGAGGCGCCCCCGCGCCAGCGCGGTCTCCTCCGGCATGGCGATGAGCTGGTACTTGAGAGACGTCGAACCGAGATTCGGGACAAGGATATTCATAAGTGCGGAGGAACGCGCCGGCTACTTGATGCGATATTGCGCCTGCATCGCCTTCAGATTCTTCTGTGCGTGCGCCTGATAGGGGCCCGGGATGGCGGCGCACTGCTTGGTGAAATGAAACGCTTCCAGGACGAGCTTCTGGTTGCCGCTCTTGTCGCCCATCTGGTAGTTGGCCACGCCGAGGTGGAACAGCGCCCCGGCCTGTAGCTGGGCGTTATCGCCGATTCCGGGCAGCGCCCGGCGCAGGGCCTGGTCGGCGTCCGCGTACTTCTTCTGGTTGCTGTACGTCACGCCCAGAAACCAGTGGCCCATCGCCGTGGACACCTTCTTTTTCTTCTCCCAGTCCTCGCCGGAGACGCCCTGCGGGGGTGGCGCTTGTTCGAGGTACCGGATCAGCTTTGTCGAATACTCGATGGTCTTGGCGGCGTCCTGCTTCTGATTCATGTAGTAATCGGCAGTCACCAGAAGCATGTCCTCATTGGCCTGGCCGTCGGCCATTGCCTGCTCGGCCAGGGCGATGGCTTTGTCGACGGCGCCCGCCTGGCGATAGGCGAGAAACGCCCGCGCGGCGAGGACCGGCAGGTGCTCACTCTTGGGATTGGCCGTCTTGAGGGATTCAAACAGGCTCGCCTGCTGGACCGGATCGGCCGCCTGGAGGGCGGCATTGTACATCGACCACTCGGCGTACTGTCCCACCTGGCGGGCGAAATCGACGGACTGCTTCCATTCGTCTTCGTCCGCGTCGGCGGGTTTGGCGGCGCCCGCGGCCCTGACCGCGGCGCCGTGGGTGAGCAGGGCCCACTTCCGTACCAGCTCGGCATCCTTCCGCGCTTCCGCGGTCTTGAGGCAGCTATGCGAGCCGGCGGCGTTCGCCGGGTCCTTCTCCAGCATCTTCTCACACCAGGCCAGCGACTTCTCCGGCTGCTCCAACTTCATATAGGCCGGTGGCAACTGGCCGAGAACCCACTTGACGCCTCCGTGGTCAGGGTACTTTTCGACGAACTGCTCGAGCAGAGCAACCTTTTTCTGGGCATCCTCTTCGGTGCCGATCTGTTGCAGCAACTGACCCTCGGGAGTCGCGGTATCGATCTCGACTCCCTGTCCGGCTGCCGCCACCGCGGCCAATAGCATGAGCACCACAAAAGAGATTCTTCTCATGGGCGTGCTTCCCCCTTGAACGGCAGTATTATAAAACAGTTGTGCCTCGGGCAACCTCATGATTCTTCCAACAACCTATTGGGCCGCCCTCCTGCTCACGATTCTGACCATGGTGTGCTGGGGTTCGTGGGCCAACACCACCAAGATGACGGGCCGGTGGCGCTTTGAGCTGTTCTACTTCGACTACTCGACAGGGGTCCTGGTGGCGGCCGCGGCCGCGGCCTTCACTCTGGGGCAGTGGGGCGACGATCTTACTTTTCAGGACAATCTGTTGATCGCCATGAAGAGTTCCATGGCGTATGGCCTGGTCGCGGGGGCCGTATTCAATCTCGCCAATCTTCTGCTGGTGGCGGCCATCTCAGTGGCGGGCATGGCGGTGGCGTTTCCGGTAGGTATCGGTCTGGCGCTGGTGATCGGCGTGGTTTGGAGCTACGCGTTGAATCCGCAGGGGAATCCCCTCTTCCTGTTTGGAGGCGCAGCGCTCCTGGTGGCAGGCGTCGTCGTCACCGCCCTCGCCTACCGGGCTTTCGCGCGGTTCAAGGATGCCGAGAAGGCGAAGCTCGCCTCCGAGGCCGGGAAGCGCCCGCCGCGGAAGACGGGCTTCAAGGGCATCGGCTTGAGCCTTGCCTGCGGCGTGCTGATGGGTTCGTTCTACCCGCTGGTGGAGATGTCCAAACGTGGGGAACTGGGCCTGCGTTGCTATACGGTTGGTTTCCTGTTCAGCCTGGGAGTGTTTTTGACGACGCCGGCCTACAACCTGGTGTTCATGAACGTTCCGGTGAAGGGCAAGCCCATCGGCATCGGCGCGTATTTCCAGGGCACGGCGCGCCAACACCTGCTCGGGCTCGCCGGCGGCGTGATCTGGAGCATCGGCGCGATCGCCAACTTCGCCGCCGCCAGCGCCCCCCAAGAGGTGCAGGTGGGGCCGGCGATCAGCTATGCGATCGGGCAGGGTGCGGTGCTGGTGAGCACCTTGTGGGGCTTGTTGTACTGGAAGGAATTCGACGGGGCGCCGGCCGGCGTCAACCGGCTGCTCGCGGTGATGATAGCACTCATGGTTTGCGGCTTGGGCTTGATCGCCGTGGCGCCGCTGTTGGCCTAGCATGGCCACCTAACTAAGGAGGCGGCGGATGAAATTCAGTCTGGATACGGTCGGCTACGGGGGCTATTTCACCGACGGGGAATCTCTCTCGATCGAAGAGGCCCTCCGGCGGGCGGCGGAGCTCGGCTTCGACGCGGCGTGCCTGTATGCGCACCGGCCGCTGGCTTTTCCCCTGGATCTAGGTCAGGACCGCCGGCGGAGGTTGAAGGATCTGGCGGCTGAGCTCGACATTGAGCTCGGGGCGGTAGTCTGCTGCACGAACTTCCTGCAGGGCGACCACGTGCTGACCTATCCGCAAGAGAAGGAGATCCTGTACGCGCGGGAAGCAATCCGGCTGGCGCGGGACCTGGGCATGGGGATTGTCCGGGTGCTGGCGGCGTTCTTCGGGTACTTCCAAAATCCCTACGCGTCGCAAGGGTATGGGAATCCGGCATTCGAATCGCGGTCGCGGAGGGTCTCGCAGAACAAGGATTACCTGGAAGCGTGGCATCAGGTGCGGGAGGCGCTCCGGGAAGTGGCGTTGATGGCCCAGGACGAAGGCGTCACACTGGCGCTGCAAACGCATCCGGAGATCACCGGCAACAACGACGAGACGCTCGAGATGATCGAGGAGGTGAACGTTCCCAGCCTCAAGGTGGGGCTGGATCTGCCTCTCATCGAGTCCCAAGACCCGGAGTTTGTGCGGGCGACGGTTCGAAAGATGAAGGGGCTGATGGTGTACTCGCACACGATCTCAATCGCGAAGAAATACACCGTCGGCGGCGCGGTGCTCGGTTGGGACGAAGTCACGCCGGGCAGCCAGCACGATCCCTGTCCGTGGGAGGCGTTCTTCGAAGCCTGCAAGGAGATCGGTTACCACGGCTACTTCTCACACGAGCAGTGCAGCCCGATTGTCGTTAAGGGCCACCGGATCGCGGACCTGGCGGAAGTGGACCGGAGATACCAAGCCGCGCTGTGTTACCTGAAGGGGCTGGCGCTGCGGATGGACTACTACACCGGTCACAAGCAGCTCGACGCCGAGGGTGTTCACCAGGTCCCGCGCTAGCGCCAGGTCAGCCGGGGAGGACGGCGGCAACGAGATCAGCCAGCGCGATGAGGGCTTCCTTGCTTGGGACGGAGCCCTGGGCGAGCTGGGCGTTTCCTCCTCCGCGGCCCCGGACGGCGGCCAAGGCCTGCTGCAAGGTGTTGCCCGCGTGAACTCCGGAGTCCGCCGATGCCGCCAGCAACGCGGATGGGGGATCTTCGACCAGCGCCGCGAAGATCGCTTTGGGGAGAGAGGTGAAGCTTTGCGCCTCGGCGCGGAGTTCCTCGGAGACCGGCCCCACGGCAATGCGGCGGACGACACGACGAACCCCTGACGCATCGGGCGCCGTGTCGTGATAGAGCGCTCGTCCGCGGATCTGCGCGAGCTCGCGGGCGAGGCGGGCGCGCGCCTTCTCGGTCTCCACGAGCTTAGCCTGCGCCGCGCCAACGAGGGCGGGCGCTTCGTCCAGGGCGCAGGAGAATACGCGGGCACACGCTTCCAGGGCGTCGGCATCAGCCCGCGCGCGGCGCACCGCGCGCCCTCCACATAAGAACTCGGCGCGGATCGAACCGCGGATCTTCTCCGTCTTGCGAAGAAATATCGGGCCAATTTCACCGGTGGCGCCGACGTGGGTCCCTCCACAGGCCGAGCGGTCGAGGTCACGAATGGTCACGATGCGCAGCGGTCCCTCGCGCTCGGAGGGCTTGCGCAGCCCGGCGGCGCCGGCGGCGTCTTCGTAGGAGACCGAGATCGGCCGATTCTCGAAGACTATCTCGTTCGCGCGCGCTTCGACGGTGCGTATTTGGCCGGGTGTCAGGGACGGGACGTCGAGGTCGATGGTGGACGCTTCGCTTCCCAGGTGAAAGCTGATGGTGGGCGCGCCGCAGACCTCTGCGAAGACCGCGGACAGCAGATGTTGACCGGAGTGCTGCTGCATGTGATCGAAGCGGCGGGGCCAGTCGATCCGGCACTCGGCTTCGTGCTCGTTGACGGGCCGGACCACGCGGTGAAGGATGCGGTCCTCTTGATCGACGACATCGATGACGGGGACCCCGGCAATGGTTCCGGTGTCGTAGGGCTGCCCGCCGGAGGTGGGATAGAAGGCGGTGCGGTCGAGGTAGATCTCGCAAGGGTCGCACCCCCGATCCACAATCCGGGCGTGGAAGCCGACCAGGCAGGCATCATCGTAGTAGAGGCGCTGGGTTGCCATAAACCCGTTCTACTAAGGCTCGCATTGCAGCGTGACACAACGCTCGCCGGTTACTCTGCGGAGGCATCGCCGGTGGAGCGTGCCGCCAAGCGGGCCACGCCGGCAGTCCCGCCGGCGGAAGCACACCGTTGCAAGCGCGGCGGCCGCATGCGGGCCCTGGTGAGCTGCTCCACGCCCCCCACGCGGCCACCGGCCTTTGTCACCTGATCTCGTGAGCCTCAATCAGTGCGGCGGGTTGCTCCTTTTCCGGCCGGTCCCGCCGCCTCCGGAGCGCGAGCTCCGGACCGGTTTTCCCGGCTATTGGATTGCGATGTCCACCACGTTGGTCTGATATCCCGGACTGTCGAGGTACAGCGGTATGCGATCGCCCTTCGGAGCGTTGGCCGGAATGGGCAGGTTGATCTGCCACAGCCCGACGAAGCCCGGCGTCAGCCCGACGAACTGCGGCGTCGCCGGTATGGGCAGAATGCCGCCTCCGAGATGGGCCATCGGCCGGGGATTGACCTCGGCGAATGGCGGTGTGCCGGGTGCGCCCGCGCCGGTAGCGACGGGCGGTGTCGACCCTCCGAAACCGATCGCGTAAATCACGAGCACGTCGCCGGCTTTCGCAGGACGTGAGGCGATCCCCGGCGTGACCGGAATGGGAAACGTTCCGTCCAGGTTCACGGCGATGGCGTAGTTGCCGAAAAAGGTCAGAATGCGGGGATTCCGCGCCACCACTTGGACCGATACCGTGTTACTCGTCTGGCCGTCGCGCACCACCTGGACGAGGGCTTCGCCGGGGGCCGTTTCGTACGGCAATTGGAAGTTGATCTGGTCCGTGCCGATGACCTGGTTACTGGAAGCAAAAAACAGCGGGGCCTCACGTCCGTTCACCAAGACCTTGGCGCCGCCGAGCTCGGTGACCAGCGGAACCGCCGTTCCGGTGACGAGCGACTGGTAGGACAACTGGCGGCCGAAAACGGCCAGGATGTCGCCTTGCGCCACCGGATCGGACGAAGAAAAAGTTGCGTTGCTGACGACGCCTCCCGGAGAAACGACGGGCGGTCCCTTTGCCTCGACCGTCAGCCGGACCGGCACCTTCGCCGGGCCGACCGAGGCATTCGACTGAATGGTGACTTCGCCGGTGTACCTTCCGGGCGTGAGACCCGCCGGGTTGAGTGTCACCTTCACGGCGGTCGTACCGGCGATAACCTCGGCAGCCAGCCACGTCCCGCCACCCTCGGCCGCGGCGGCGACACCGGCCAGCGCCAGCGTCCCGAGTCCGCGGTTCCCGAGGGTCACGGTGCGCTCGGCCGCGGGCGAATCCTGCGGAAGTACGGCTTCCAAGGTTTCCGGGGACACGGTGGCGATGGGCTGCGTGGTGACCCGCATCGTCACCGGGATGTTCTTGACGTCCGGCGGGAAGCTCGAGCCGGTAATGTTCACGTTCCCGTTGTAGACTCCCTCGGGCAGCGCGTTGATGTGCCGCGCGGTGACCCTATAGGGAACGACGAAATCGAAGCTGCCGCCGCCGTCCATCGCGACCGAGAGCCAGCCGCCGCCGGTTTGGGTGCCTACCGAATAGGTCAGCCGCGCCGATTCGAAGCCGACGCTGTCCGAGCCGAACGGCGGCACGGTGAGGTCAATGCGGTCGGGGACGGCGCCGCCCATCCGTACAGTGACGGTGATGGTCTGGGGAGCATCCACGGCATTCGCGTCGGCCACCACGAGCGTAGCGGTGGCGGCGCCTCGGGGGAGCGAAGCCGTGGTCAAGGCGATGTTGATGGGGAGGCAGGTGCCTTGCCGGGAGGTGCAGGGACGGGCCGCGCCCAGGGTCGGGACAACCCACGGATCACTCGCCGACAGGCTTAGATTCAGCGCGCCGTCGCCGGCGTTAAAGGCCTCCACGACTTGCTGCGGTCCGTTTTGGCCGACGGCGATGGATACCGGCCCGACCGCGGTGTTGGAGAGGCGAAGCTTCGGCGCCGCGAGCGCCGCATTCCCGCCGAGCAAGGCGAGCGCGAGGCTCCCCGCGGCCAAGGGGGAGATCTTCAAACCCATTCGAAAGCGCCTTTTTTGTATGCCCAGACGTATCCGACGATGAGGATCGCGAGGAACACGGCGACCTCGGCCACGCCGAACCAGCCCAGATGCTGGTATCGTACGGCCCACGGATACAGGAAGATTGTCTCCACGTCGAAGATCACGAACAGGATGGCGATGATGTAGTAACGCACGGCATAGCGCCCCCGCGAATCGGAATACGCCTTGATGCCGCATTCGTACGCCTCCAGTTTCACCCGGGACGGGGGAGCCGAAGGCGCCATCAGCTTGGCTAACGCCAGCAGCGCCAGGATGAAGGCGATCGCAACGACGGTGTAGAGAAAAAATGGCACGTAGCCATCCGGCATGCCCACAGTATAGCAAGCGATGGCGGGCTGGCCGGCGAACGGGCGACAGGGATCTTTTGACTTCCATTTGTTATCACCACCATGGGACGCCGGCGTTCCGAATCGAAGCCGGAGCGGGCACACGACCCCTCGGGACGTCATGCGGGGAAGCGGCCGCGCATCCGGTGTCGCTGGATCCGGCCGCGGGGCTGCGGCTGACCTGAGGACCGCTCTTGCAACCCCGCTTCACATGCTAAGACCGGCAGACTCGATCCGCCAACTACACCGAAAAAGAAATCCGCCTGGTGGAACCGGCCCGTTCGCCGATCTCAATAGAGCGGCTGGCGGGCCGGATCGACCCCCTTCTTCCCCAAGGGGGCGAGCAGTTGCTGCGCCCCGGCGTTCATCAGAACGGTGTCCGCCGGAGACTGGAAAACCGTGAAACCCTGTTTGAGACGGCTCTGAAGCTGACCGGCGTCGGCGGCCGGGCATCCGACGGGAATCCGCAGCCGTTTCGCGGCGGCGACAATCGTGCGGATCGCCGTCTCCACCTCCGGGTGCTCCCTTTGCCCGCCGTAGCCCATCGAAAACGACAGATCGTTCGTGCCGATGTACAGCACGTCGATTCCCGGCACCGCCGCGATCTCTTCGATGTTGGCCAGCGCCTCCTTGTCCTCGATCATCAGGATCACGACGGCGTTGCGGTCAGCGAACGTGTAGTAGCCTTCTCCAGGCGCCGGCCAGCGGAACGTCGCCAG
>CAYRPT010000043.1:0-12150 GCA_964425895.1 uncultured Solibacteraceae bacterium
TTCACCACCCTGGGATCATGGCTGATGAACAGCAACGCCGACCCGTGAAGATGGACCAGATCCCGAAGCAGGTCGAGCACGGCGGCCTGCATGATGGCATCCAGCGAGGAGGTCGGCTCGTCGGCGATCAGCAGGCTCGGGCGGCAGACCATAGCCTGTGCGAGCGCGGCTCGCTGCCGCTCGCCGCCGCTCAGTTCATGAGGGAAGGCCCTTCTTCGGCGCTCGTCACCCAGCCCGACCGCCTCGAGGATTTCCCGGCTCCGGCGTGTCCGGACCGCGCGGCTTGTTCCCCGGCTGTGCGCGCGCAACACCTCGGCCACCTGGTCTTCGATGCGCAGGACCGGGTTGAGCGCCGCGTAAGGATCTTGCCACAGGAGTGCAATTCTCGCCCCTCTTACGCGATCCCGGACGGCCCCTGGCGCGGAAAGCAGGTCGCCGCCTTCGAACAGGATGGCCCCGCTCGTAGCGGCGGAGGATGGAAGCAGGCCAAGGATCGCCAAAGCCAGTGTGGATTTGCCGGCGCCTGATTCGCCGACAATGCCGACTGTCTCAGCGGGCTCAACCCGCAGGCTCACGCGGTCCAGCGCCGCGCGGGAACCATAGCAGACGGTCAGCCGGGAGACCTCCAGCAGCGGTGTCATGGGAATCGCGGCCTGGAATCGTGCGGGATCAACTGCCATTGTCGGGGAACGCGTTTGGCGCCGCAACCGTCGCTTCCGCCGGCAAATTGCCTGGCCGTGGGGCCGGCGGTTTCGTTCGGAACGCGTGGAACGAGCCCCGCGGCTCCGCTGTCGCGGAGCCACGGGGCCAGGTGACAACACGGCCGGATGTGTCAGAAGCCGGCGCACTGATCTTCTTTGTTGCCCCCGACGACGTTGTAGGCGCCGGTCGGCGGCGGAGCGTTCTCCTTGCACTGGAGGTTCGCCCGAATGACGTTGCCCACGATCGTCCCGCCCCCGGTATTCGAGAACATCTGGAGATCACCGTCCACGAACGACCGGAAGGCGAAGAGGTATCCGCTGTTCTCGACAAACTGGAAATTCCCGAGCACCATGGTGCCCCGAAGCATTCCGCTCGCCTCGGAGGCCTTCTTGATCTGAACATCGCCTCCGACGGCGACGCCCCCGCCCAGCAGCCGGACATATCGGCCGCCGTCGCTCTGCACGTTGCCGTTGACGTACGTGCGGTCACTGAGCGTCACCGCGCCGCCCGGCTCAACGATGACGTTCCCGTCGACACGCGCGTTCTTGAGTTCGCAGGTCGCTCCCGCGGGCACGGTGACGTTTTCAAAGGTGCCCGTCAGCACACCGGAGCACAGCGTATCCGCCATCAGGGATGCACCGGCGCCCGAGAAAATGGTCAGGGCTGCGGCGGCAGCCAGGTTCTTGACAGAGTTCATAGATCCCTCCAAAAGGTCTTCGTCTGGCGGACTCGCGTGAGCTTGTCCGCACACCCAATCAGGGTGCGGGCGCCTCCGGGTTGATATAGGCGAACCTGACAGAATCGGGCGGGAACCGGACGAGGTTACCTGGTAGCGGCGTCGACCTCCCCGGAAGCTCTCGTACCGCGCCGGACGGATACAATGGTTGACCATGGCGGTCATCCAACGTGCATTGCTGAGCGTCACCGACAAGTCCGGGCTCGCCGCCTTCGCGAAGGGACTCGCGGAGTTGGGAGTGGAGCTGATCTCGACCGGAGGCACGGCCCGTCTCCTCCGCGAGAGCGGACTCAACGTGAAGGACGTCGCCGAAGTGACCGGCTTCCCCGAGATGCTCGACGGCCGGGTCAAGACGATCCATCCCCGCATCGCCGGCGGCGTCCTGGCGATGCGCTCCCGCCCGGAGCACCTCGACGCGCTGGCCGCGCACGGCATCCCGCTGATCGACATGGTGGTGGTGAATCTCTACGCGTTCGAGAAGGTCGCCGCGCGGCCGGAAGCGCCGGTGGCCGAGCTGATCGAGAACATCGACATCGGCGGACCAACGATGATTCGCGCCGCCGCCAAGAACTACCAGGATGTCGCCGTGGTGACCTCTCCGGACGACTACGCGTGCCTGCTCGAAGAGATGCGCGCGAATGGCGCGTTGTCGCCGGCGACGCACTGGGAGCTGGCGAAGAAAGCCTTTGCCCTGACGGCGGATTACGACCGGGCCATCACGGCCCGCCTCGCCCGGATTACCGTGCAGGACGGCGCATTCGCCGACGCCCCGGCAGGCGATATGCCCGCCGTGCTCGACATTCGGGCGCCGCGCCGCATGAGTCTCCGCTACGGGGAAAACCCGCATCAGTCCGCCGCCCTCTATGGGTGCGAAGCCACTGGCATCGCCGGCGCGGAGCAACTCCACGGCAAGGAACTCTCCTACAACAACCTGGTGGACCTGGACGCCGCCTGGCAGCTTGTCCAGGAGTTTGAACATCCTGCCTCGGCCATCATCAAGCACACCAACCCCTGCGGATGCGCCGAAAACGACAAGCTCGCCGAGAGCTACCGTCGCGCCTTCGAGGCGGATCCCGTCTCAGCCTTCGGCGGCGTGCTGGCGTTCAACCGCGCGGTGGATGGGGAGACGGCCGCGGAAATCGCCAAGACGTTCATTGAAGCGATCGCCGCGCCGGACTTCACGCCGGAGGCCGTCGAGATCCTCACGGCAAAGAAGAACCTGCGGCTGGTCCGGGTAGAGCGCCCGGCAGCGCCCGCGCTGGTCGTCAAAACGATTAGCGGCGGCTGGCTGGCGCAGACCGGCGACACCCGGAAGCTCCAACGTCACGAGGCGAAGGTGGTCACCGAGCGGCCACCCACCGCCGCCGAGTGGCAGGCCCTGGAGTTCGGCTGGAAGGTGGTGAAACACGTCAAGTCCAACGCCATCGTCTACGCCGAGCCGGGACGTCTGATCAGCGCCGGCGCCGGCCAGATGAGCCGGGTCGATTCGGTCCGGTTCGGCGCGATGAAGGCGGTCCTGCCGCTCGAGGGTTCCGTGGTCGCTTCCGATGCCTTCTTTCCGTTTCCGGACGGCGTCGAGGAGGCCGCCCGGCACGGCATAAGTGCGGTCATCCAGCCGGGCGGATCGGTACGGGATACCGAGGTGATTGCCGCGGCCAACCGGCTTGGGTTGGCGATGGTCTTCACCGGGTTCCGACATTTCCGTCACTGAGGCCGGCCTCATCCCCGATGGTCCTCGAGGACCCCCTTGCCGCCGGCCGCGCCATCCTCTATAGTGGGGAATAAAAAGCGAATACGTGTCCGACCTCCAGGAACAGCTCGCGCAGTTGCGGCGCAGGGTGGCGCGCATCGACCGGAAGTACGCCGGCGGCCCGCCCACCGGAATCCCGCCCGCCCCCGACGCCGGGCGTCCTGAACGGTATTTCGTCGAGGAGTATCTGGACGGCGTCGAGGTCGAGACGCCTCACGGCCGGCACTTCGAGACCGAGCGCCTGTTCGAGCGGCGCCGGCGGCACGGGAGCATGGAGGTCTCTTCGCTCGAGGACCTCCCGGCGGACCTGCTGGGGCCGATCTCAAACGAGGAGGTCCCGCCCTCCCCTCCGGCTCGATGGGCGTTCCTCGATACGGAGACCACGGGGCTCGCGGGCGGCTCGGGAACCTATGCGTTCCTGGTCGGCGTCGGCCGGGTGACGCCCGAAGGCTTCCGTGTGCGGCAGTTTTTCATGCGCGACCACGGCGAGGAGGCAAGCCTGGCTCACGCCCTGGCAGCGCACCTCGGCGAGTTCGAGACCCTGGTGACCTACAACGGCAAGGCGTACGATGTGCCACTGCTCGAAACGCGATACCGGATGAATCGTATGCCGCCGCCGTTCTCCCGGATGGCCCACCTGGACCTGCTGTTCGGCGCCCGGCGTCTGTGGAGGCTGCGCTTTGAGAGCTGCCGCCTGGTGGAACTGGAGCGCCAGGTATTCGGCGTCGAGCGCGAAGGCGACCTTCCCGGCGAGATGATCCCGTATGTCTATTTCGAGTATCTGCGCACGCGAGAGGCGTTCCGGCTGGCGCCCGTCTTTCATCACAATGCCTTCGATATTCTGAGCTTGGCCTGCCTGACCGCCGTCGCGCCGTTCGCCTTCCGCTCGCCCGGCCAGACGCGGCTGTCCCACGGCGCCGAGCTCGTGGGGCTCGCGCGGTGGCTCCGCCAGATTGGACAGCTCGAAGACGCCCTGGCCGTGTTTCGAAAGGCCGTGGAGGCGGGACTCAACGACGACCTTCTTTTCCGAACCTTGTGGGACATCGGCGCGATGGAGAAACGGCTGGGCAACCACCACGCCGCGGCCGGCGTCTTCAGCGGCCTCGCCTCGTGCCGCAACAGCTTCCGCGGCGCGGCCCTCGAAGAGCTCGCCAAGCACTACGAGCACCGCGAGAAGAACTACGGGATGGCGCTCGAGTTCACCCGCGCGGCCCGGCAAACGGCGGATTCTCCGCGGCTGCGACTCCGCGAGGAGAGGCTGCGGAAACGGAACTCCGGTTCCCGAAACGGCCGCCTGCTGTAGGGGCGCGGGTCCTTATCCCCCGGCTCAGCCCGGCCCGAGTTTCTCGAGCTTGCGGTAGAGCGTTTTTCGCTCGATTCCCAGGATTTTGGCGGCCTGGCTCTTGTTTCCCTTGGTCGCCGTCAAAACCCGGCGGATCTGCTCGGCTTCGGTATCGGCCAGCGATTCGCTCACCGACTCGCGGGACTCCATAGACCGGATCGCATCGCGGACCGCGGCGGCGTCGATCTTGCCGTGCGGCGCCAGAATGGTGAGCCGCTCCATCATGTGCTGAAGCTGGCGGACATTGCCCGGCCATCGATACTGCTCCATAACGGCCAGGCCCGATTCGGTCAGCGCCGCCCGCTGCAAGTACTTCTCGTTGTACCGTTGCAGAAAGAAATGGGCGAGCAAGGCAATGTCGCCCGTCCGCTCTCGCAGCGGTGGAACCGTGATCCGGACGACATTGAGGCGGAACCAGAGATCTTCCCGGAACTTCCCCCCGTCCACCATGACCTGAAGATCGCGATTCGTGGCGGCGAGAATGCGGACGTCAACGCTGCGCGGACGCGGCGAGCCGACCGGCCGGATCTGCTTCTCCTGGAGGAAACGCAGCAGCTTGAGCTGGAAGCCGTGGTCGACGTCGCCAATCTCATCGAGCAGCACCGTGCCGGTGTGGGCGGCCTCGAAAACGCCGATCCGATCCCGGTCGGCCCCGGTGTAGGAGCCTTTGAGAGCGCCGAACAGTTCGCTCTCGAGAAGTGACGGAGCGATCGATCCGCAATCCACCGGCATGAACGGGGCCGCCGCCCGCCGCGAGTTGCGGTGGACCAAGCGGGCCACCAACTCCTTCCCCGTGCCGGTTTCGCCCTCGATGAGCACCGTCGCGTCGGTGGGAGCCACCCGGGAGATCGTCTTGTAGATGCCCACCATCGCGGCGGAGCTGCCGATCATCTCGCTCTGCGGGAGATCGTCGAGGGCGGCGTCCTGTTCCCGCCCGCCGTCCTCAAGCGATTCTTCGGCTCGCCGGATCACCTCGAGCATCTTGTCCAGGTCAAACGGCTTGGCGATGTAGTCGAACGCCCCGTACTCGGTCGCCTTCATGACCGTTTCCATCGTTCCGCGCCCGGTCATGAGAATCACCGCGCAATCGGGATGCGCTTGTCGAGCACTCTGGAGAACGTCCAGGCCGGTGCGCTCGTCGAGATAGATGTCGCTGATCACGATCGGATACGGGCGAGAGCGCAGCAACTCCAGGGCGTCGCGCGTGGTAGCCACCGCGTCGACGGCGTACCCCTCCATCTCGAGCAACGTGACCAGGGTGGTCCGTACCGAGTTGTCGTCCTCAACTACGAGCAGACGTCGCAAGCGGTGGAAGCTCTCTCCTCGCCCTATGGTATCGCGCGAACCGGCGCCCGGCTGGCGCCCGTGTCCCCATCGGGCCGGCGCGGTCCGGCCCCAGTGGGGTATTATGCCAGCACCATGCGAGTGATGGCCCTCTTTCTGCTTTCCGCCGCCGCGGCCTCGGCCGCCAGCCCGGTGATCGTGGACACCCCCATGAAGCCGCCCGCCTGGGCCTTGCTCGAACAGGAGCTCCTGAAGGCGAATTCGGCGGCCTGCGAACGGTTCTATGGCCAGTATGTCGACTCTCGCGGCTACCTTCTCCACACACCCCGCTGGGGCACTCTCGACGGCCCCGACGACGCGGTGGAAACTTTCTACAACTGGACCCTGCTGCACGCGCTCGGCGGCAGCGATTCGCTCCTCGACATGTGGAAGCGGGCCTATGAAGGCCATTTGATGCAATACGGTGAACTCCGCACCGAGAAGACCGAACTGGCCCGGAACGGCGCCTACTTCAACGAGTTCATCACCATGTCGGATTGGTTCCATACCGGCGAGGGCCTGCGGGCGTTCTTTCTCCAGGGTTTGAGCGATCCCGGCGACCCAGTTCTCGTGAAGCGTATGAAGCGCTTCGCCGGCCTCTACATGAACGAAGATCCCGAGGCGCCCAACTACGACGCGCGGCACAAGATCATCCGGAGCATTTGGAATGGATCGCTTGGCCCCATGCTCCGCCGGGCTACCGTCTACGACTGGGTCGGCGATCCCGTCCCGGGCCGATTCCACCTGCTCCATAACCCCGCCCGGGAAAACGAGATGCTCGACCTGATGAAGTGGTACCCACGGATGCTGGCCCACTGCGAAGAGTACCTCGACAGCGCCGGCGACAACTTCCTCAACCTGGCCGCAACCCTTCTCCACACCAACGCCTACATGCTCACCGGCGAAGAGAAGTACCGCGAGTGGGCCCTGGAATATGTGGGCGCCTGGCGGCAGCGGACCGAAGCCAACGGCGGCATGATCCCCAGCAACATCGGGCTCGACGGGACGCCGGGCGGAGAACACCAGGGCCAGTGGTGGAAGGGCACCTATGGGTGGAACTTCACGATCTTCGACGGCGAACTCCAGCAGATCGCGCATCGCAACTACTTCACCGCCGGCCCCTGGCCCGGCTTCGCCAACGCTCTCCTTCTCTCCGGCGACCAGGGCTTCGTTGACGTCCTGCGCCGGCAGATGGACCTGGTCTACGCCCAGAAGAAGGTCGAGGGCGGGCGGACTCTGATCCCCAAGATGTACGGCGATCCCAGGGGGTACAAGCACAACGGCCCCCCCGAGTGGTACCACTGGACGGGCGACCTCCTTCAAGATCGCCTGACCGAGATCTATCTCTGGTCCATGGATCGCCGGGACCTGGAACGCGTTCCCCGCGAGGGCTGGATCGGATTTCTTGAGGGCCGAAATCCGGATTACCCGGCGGAAGCCCTGCAAGAGGAGTTTGCCCAGGTTCGCGACCGCGTGGAGAAGATGAGGACCGATCCGACTTCGCCGGGTACGCGGCTCGCCGATTGGCCGCTGCGCGTGACGCCGGCGCAAACGGACGAACTCACCAAGCTTATGCTAGGCGGATACTTCGCCGGGGGGCGCATTTGGATGCTTCACAGCCGCTTGCGATACTTCGATCCGGTGCGGCGCCGGGCGGGGCTGCCTCCCGCCGTCGGGGCGCTGGTGGAGAAACTGGCAGCCGACTCCGTGACCGTCACCCTGGTGAATACGGACCCGCTCGAGGCGCGCGACGTCATTGTACAGGCGGGCGGCTACGCGGAGCACCGTTTCACCGAGGCCCGCGTGAACGGCTCGGCCTCCCCGGTGAACGGAACAGCGATGACCGTGACCCTCCAACCCGGCTGCGGAGCGCGCCTCGAGATCGGGATGCAGCGGTACGCCAACCGGCCGACCCTGCGCTTCCCCTGGCAGCGCTAGCCGGAACGTGCATGCTCAGCCGTGGGCGTTCACGCCCTTGACGATCACCGAGATCGGCGTGTCGCCGAGCTTCACGCTCAGGATCCAATCCTCGCCGCTCGCTTCCAGCCCCGCCTTCCACTCCCCGGGATCAACCTTCCAGCAGGGGATCGACGCCGGATGCTGCGTCCCTGAAGCCTTGCGGCTCATGTCCATTAACGTCTTGAAGTCCGGGGTCGCGGTGGGATCCTTATCCTCGTCACCCCGGGAGAGGATGAGGAAGTCGCGGCTCGGTTCAACGCCCATGTGCGCGCCGTCCACCGGGTAGAAGCTGAATCGCAGCGTGTAGACGCCGGGCGCCATCTTCTGGCCCCGCCGGTCTTCTCCTTCGCCGGCATACCGGATCGCGCCGATCAGCGTCCCGTGCGCCACCGTGTTCCAGGTGACATCCTGCTCAGCCGACGGAGCGCCGTCCACCGATCCGGCGCGAAGCCAGATCTCCGCATAAACCTGCCCGTCCGCCCCCTTGATGGCATAGCCTTCTTTCGCCAGGGCGGCCGCCATCTCCGGCGATAATTCCGATGGCGGCGGACCCGCCGGGGAGACCGACTGTCCCGACAGCGCCATCGCCCCCACCAACAGTACGAGTATGATTCTCGACATTCCTTGGGTCTCCTCGTCTTCAGTATCTCATGTCGATCAGAGGACTCAATCATTCGCCCGCTGGTTACTGTCTCTGGGGCTTTGCTGGTGGAACGCGCCGCCACGGGGGGCCACGCTGGCGGCCGGCCGTGGAGCGGGCATCTGTCACTCCATGGCCGCCGGGGCTGAAGTGACCGAATTTTATTTCGCTTCGAGGAGATGTCATTTCTTTTGAGTATGTTGCGACGGAGTAACGGCTGCCGCCTGGCACGCCGTGCGTCGCTCGGCGGCCCGGCTGTGATTCCGCCGGCAAGACTGCCGGCGTTGCACGCCTGGCGGCGCGCTCCACGCCCCGTGCGGCATTCATCACCTAATGGCCGCCCGGGCTGAGGTGACCGAATTTTATTTCGTTTCGAGGAGATGTCATTTTTTTTCAGTACGATGCGACGGTGTAGCGGCTGCCGCCGGGCGCGCCGCACGTCGCTCGGCGGCCGGTTATTCTATCGGAAGAACCTCCACTAGAACGATTCTATGGGCCCCCCAGCCGCAATCGAGTTCGCGCGGGTGGCAACCGCTTCGGCAGGAAGGGGATAGGCCCGGCGGATCAGGCGTGACGCCCGAGCGGACAGTCATGCCCGCGACGGCCGGCGGTATGTGTTGCTGACGCAAGACTGCCGTCATTGCAGGACTTGCGGCCTGCTCCACACACCGGCGATCCTCGCCCCCTCACTCGGTGTCCATGAAGCAGTAGCAGATCATGTGGCAGATGATGAGGTGGGCGTCTTCGATGCGCCCCATGTGGGGCACGCCGATGTTGATATGGAGGTGGGCCAGACGCCCCAATGGTCCACCGTCGCGCCCGGTGAGGGCCAGCGTCCGGCAACCCGCCGCGTTGGCGAACTCGAGCGCCCTCACCACGTTGGGGGAGCTCCCCGAGCCGCTGATCGCCATCACCAGGTCCCCTGGCGCGGCGAAGTTCTTGAGCTGTTCGGCGAAGACGACCTCGTAGCCCACGTCGTTCGAGTAGGCGGTCAAGGTGGCCAGGGAGTCCGTGAGCGCCTGGATGCGGAACCGGTGGGGCCGGTTGTAGCTCGCTCCCTTCACCAAGTCGCAGACGAAGTGCGAGGCGGTGGAGGCGCTCCCGCCGTTGCCGCACACGAAGATCTGGCGGCCGGCGTCGCGGGCCTCGCGAAACCAGGCGATCGCCTGCTCCACCCGCTCCAAGTCGATCGCCTCGATCGCCCGGAGCAGCTCTTGTTTGTAGGCCGCGGAAAAGCTCATCGTTTCTATCCTTGCGCGGTTTCCAGTTCCCGCGCCAATGCCAGAGCGCCGAACAGGACGCTGTCGTCTCCAAGCTGCGCCGGCACGACGTCGATCCGCGCCCGGGACCAGGAAGTGACCTGCCGTCTCAGCTCCTTGCGCAAAGGATCGAAAACACGCTCCCCCGCCCGGCTGATGCCTCCGCCGATTACAATGCGAGCCGGGTTAAGAACCATGATCGCGGTCTTGAGCCCGGCCGCCAGATCCACGACGTACCGGGCGACGAAGGCTTCCTCTTGCAGCAGTTCTTTCGCCGGCCGGCCGTAGTCGCGCTCGAGCCACAGACCGGAGCACATCCTCTCGAGACAACCGTGGGCGCCGCACAAGCACCGGGGGCCTTCCGGCCGGATGACGACGTGGCCGAACTCGCCCGCGTAGGAATCCGCTCCGCGGTAGATTCGCCCGCCACAGACGATTCCGCCGCCGATGCCGGTCGAGACGGTCAAGTAAACGAGGGGATCGAAGCCGGCGCCCGCCCCGAAAAGGGCCTCGCCGAGCGCCCCGAGATTGGCGTCGTTGTCCATCACGCACGGCACACCCAGCAGCTTCGTGATCTCCGCGCTCAGCGGGATGTTTTGCCAGCCGCCCACGTGGGTTGAGAGCGCGACCCGCTGCTCGCCATAGAGCACCGGCCCGCCGAATCCGACGCCGCAACGCTCGAAGCCGGGCTCTTCCCGCCACTGGTGGCCGATCTCGGCGACCTGGCCCATCATCCACTCGCGGCCGCCTTCGCGGTCGGTGCTCCGCGCCTCGCGCGCCACGATCCGGCCGCCGTCGAATACCGCCATGCGGAACCGGGTGCCCCCGATGTCGATTGCCAGCGTCCTGCTCATGCCTCTTCTCCCGCGGCTGAGAGAACCTCAGCCGGGCTCGCTGTTCCCGTTCCCTTCTTCATGATCGTGACCGACGCCACCAGGTTGCCGAGGCGACCGGCCTCCACCGCGGAGCCGGTAACACGATAGGCCAGCGCCGCCCCGGCGGAGAAACTGTCCCCGGCGCCGCAGATGTCCACCGGCCGCTCCACCGAACGCGCCGCCACCAACCGTTCGCCACCGTCGTCGACGATCAAAACGCCGCGCGCACCCTGCGTGACAAACATCGGGCGCGCCCCCAGGTGTTTCCGCAGCGCCTCGAGGTCCATCCGGCCGAACAGGCGCAGGCAGGCTTCCCGGGCTTCGTCGGCGTTGGACTTGACGATCACTTCGCGGAAATGCTCCGGCCGCTTTCGCGAGTCGACCCAAATGACGCGGCGGGGATCGGACGCCGCCAACCGGACCAGGGCGTCTCGCACCGCCGCGGTCACCACGCCGCCGGCGGCCGTCTCGGCCTGGTCGGAAACCAGTACAACGTCGAACTCCCGCGCGTGCGCCTCCAATCGAGACACCAGTTCACGCTCGATGCCGGCCGGGAGCGGCCGGACGTTGATGGAATCGACGCGCGGCCGGTCCTCCATGCCGGTCTCGCGGTTCAGCAGCTTGGTGTAGGTGAACGTCTGGAAGGCCGCGGTTTCGATCAGCAAGTCGTGACCGATGCCAAGCGCGGCCAGCGCCCGCTTCAATTCATGCGCGAAACCATCCTCGCCCACCACCCCAAGAACGGCTACCCGGCCCGCTTCGAGCGCGGCCAGGTTGTTCGCCACGGTGCCTCCCCCTCCGGCGGTCGTCTGGGTTGCCACGACAGCGACGCGCGGGATGCCCGTCTCGCGGGACGGCTCGGAGACCGCCGGGTCGTACGTGCACCAGCGGTCAAGGCAGATGTCTCCCACCACCAGGGCGGACAGTCTCCGCCAGCGCGCAAGAATCTCCCGGACCGTCATACCGCCTCGAGGATCGCCTTGCGGAGCGCCGGCACCGTCGCCCGGTGATGGCCCCGGATATAGAAGCTGTCGCCGCCGTCGGCCACTGTCCGCACGAGGATCGTTTTGTGGGGCCGAAAGTAGTAGCCCGGATCGGACTTGTCCAGCTCGCGCTGGGTGCCGGCCGATACGGGCGCCAGATCGAAAACCGCCGTGGTGAAGCGGCGAATCTCCCTTCCCTCCTGGTGGGCCACGTTCCGCGCCATCGCCAGCGCCTTGAGATAGACTTCCGGCGCCATAACCGCCGAGCCGACACTGAGCAGGACCCCTCCCTCGAGCCGCTCGACGGACCGGGCGAAAATCAGGAAGTCCCGGTAACTGGCCTCGCCCAATGCCGCCCCGTCGCAGTTGGCGTGCTCGTGCAAGATGTCGTATCCGATCCCGACATGGACGGTGGCCGGAATCGACAGGCGCCACGCCGAGGCCAATACACTCAGGTCCTGGTGCGGAAAAGACGCCGGGCAGGCGGCGATGCGGCGGCCGACGTTCTCACCGAGTCCCAGCCCCTGGCGGGCCGCTTCGGCGATGATGTCGTTCAACTCGCCGGTTTCGCGCCACAGTCC
>CAYRPT010000044.1:0-2456 GCA_964425895.1 uncultured Solibacteraceae bacterium
GAAGCGATTCTGCGGGTTGCCAATCTCGTCCTGCGTTGCGGTCTCACCGGTGGCGAACACCTTTCCTCCTCCGGCGACGTAATCATCGAGTCGACGGCAAGCGGCTTCGGAGAGCGAGGCGACGCCAGGAAGGATGATCAGCCGGTAATCCTCGACCGATTTCGGGGTGTCGCGGTGCTCAAGACGCCAACTGTCCATCACGTCGAAATCGATGTGCTGTTCGACGAGAATCCGCACGAGACCCCGGAATTCCTGGGTCGGCCCCCGAACCAGGAGTACCTCGGCATCGGACCGTAGTCCGGTGAACCACCGCTCGTGGGACTCGTGAAAACGGTAGATGTCCCTCACAACCGGGAGGACAAGGCGATCCTCCTGGTTGTCCAGACGGCCGATGACGTAGTAATCGAGGATGCCGCCGGCGAGGATGTTTTCGATCAGGCGCATGCCGGTCAGGTGCGGCGCCACGGAAGAGTGGCGGAACGGGATATCGGGGAAGTGGACGGCGGTGTTGGCGACCTGCCGGTCGCGGAAGCCGCCCAAGAAGCGCCGCACGTTCTCGGTGGAGTGGTAGTTCCAGGCGGGCCGCTCACTGTAGATTTCGGAGCCGGATTCCTGGCGTACCAGGTCCACGCCGGCGTGCGTGTAGGTACAGATGGCGACGCCGGGGCGCCTGGACTTGATGAACTCCTGCACGCGCACGAAAAGCTCGTCGGAGGTGACGCGGCGGAATTCCGCGTACCGGCGGAAGACCGGGTCGTCGGGGTCCTCCTTCACCGGCAGATCAAGGCCCCCAGACCATTCCTTGAAGCGCCGGCGGCAGGCATCGGACTGGCAGATGCCGTGGTAGTTCTGGCTGTAGTCGCGGACCTGGTAGCCGATCATATTGAAGAAGATCCCGTCCAGCGGATACCGGTCGATGGCTTCGCCGAGAATTCGGAACAGGTACTCCTGCTGATAGCCGCCGTTGACGCAGGTGTGAACCTGGCCGTTGTAGTTGACAGGCTCGCCTTTCAGGCTCCGGTAGAGCCACTCAGGTTTCCGCGCCGCCAACTTCTCATTGATCTTCGAGAAGTCGAAGCGGCCGATGACCCGGATGCCGTCGGCGTGCAGACGCGCGACGACATCGCCGATGAGGTCGCCCTGAAGGTGGGGATTGCGGTAGTGGAACTCCAGTCCAGTGGGATAGTTGGCCACGATGCCGCCGACGTTGATCAACACCGTGTTGGCGCCGAACTCGCGCGCTTTTGCGGCGTAGACCTCGACGTCGAAGTCCCGGGCGTCGATCTCGCGCAGGTTCGTCTGAATCAGCCGGACGGGTTGGTCGAGCCACCATCTCGGCTGCGCCGGCGCGGCCACCGGCCCCAGGGCGGCAATCAGGAGGATGACGGCGATATGCATGGAGGGGTCCCGTTTCGCCCGCGATTGTATCACCGCGGGCCGCCGGCGCCCGGAGTCCTCGCCCAGGCTCGCGCCGCGTGAGACCAAACTCCCGCTTCCCTCGGCGCCGCCAAGCCTCTACAATTGAAACCAGCGGGGTACCCTAGGTCATGAGGGAGGGAGGCGGCATCGCGCATTGGATCGATCGGCGCACCCTGTTGCGGCTCGGCGCGCTGGCGGCCGGGGATTATCTCGCCGCCCTCCCGCCGCCCGCGGAACGACCCGCGGGAAAGGCGGTGGTGCTGATCACGCTCGGCGGCATCCGGCGCGAGGAGAGCTTCTCGCTGGAAGGAACCGCGAACATCCCGCACCTGTTCCGCGATCTCCTGCCCCAGGCTCTCTTCTACCCGTACGTTCTCAACGAAGGCGTCACCTCCCACGTCAACACCATCTCCAGCATCGTCACCGGGCGCTGGCAGCAGCTTGACGACTGGGGGCGCAACGCCCCGCGCGAGCCCACCGTGTTCCGCTACCTCCAGGAGCAGCGCGGGCTCTCCGCTGCCGACACCTGGATCGTTACCAGCAACAAGGCGGTCACCAAGAACATCGGACCCGGCGCCAACGTCATCCTCGCCAAGCAGCTCATGATCGAGGCGGTCGAGCGTATTATCCTCGGCCAGACCTCGCGGCGGCTACTGGTCCGCGGGGCCATCCACGAGGAGATGAAGTCGATTCTGCTGCGGGAGCACGAGCGCATTGGCTGGTCCGTCCCTTCGATGAGCCCGCTGATCGAGTCGGCGCTGCTGGCGGGCATGAGCGATTACTTCGAGAGCCCGGAGGGACCGGTCGGCGGCGACGAACTGACCTTTGTCATGGCGCGGGAGGTCCTGCGCAAGCTGTCACCGGCGCTGTTGATGATCAACTTTTCGGGCGTGGAGGTGGCGCACTCCGGTACCTATTCGCTGCATGTGGCGGGCATCCGCAGCTCCGACGCGCTCTGTCATCAGGTGTGGCAGTATCTCCAGTCCGAGCCCCGGTATCGCGACCGCGTCACCATGATTGTCATGCCGGAGTTTGGC
>CAYRPT010000044.1:2466-12097 GCA_964425895.1 uncultured Solibacteraceae bacterium
GCTCACCTGGATGATGGTGCTGGGCGCCGCGGTCAAGGAGCCGCGCGTCGAAGAGCGGGTGATCCGTCAGATCGATCTGGCGCCGTCGGTCGGCGCCGTACTCGACGTGGAGTGCACCAAGTCAGACGGACGGAGGCTGGACGAGTTTGCCCTCTAGCCGGACACAACCGGCCGTTGACAAGTCGCTCATCGAGCGCCTGCCGAAGAGCTTCGCGCCCGTACTCAACGAGCAGTTGCAGCACTGGAGCGAGTTGTTCCCCGCCGAGCAGCGCCCCATTGAGGCGACGCTCCGATACCTGGGCCGGATGCCCGAGGCCGAGCTTCAGACCCTGCTCCGCCCCATCAACGAGCTCGAGCGCCGCATGGAACTCCCGCAGTGGACATCCGCGAGCGACCGGCTGTCGATCGAGGAAACCTCGATGCTCGCCCGCTCCCCGCTCTACCCCGAGTGGCGGGCGGAGGTGGAGACCTTCTACCGCCAGGTCACCGAGGCCGTCGACGAGACGGGAAACCTTTCCCTGCGTCGTCTCCTGGTGCTGGTGTTGCCGCCGGGAGTGCCCATCGAAGAGCAGCCTCTGTGGAAGCAAATAGCCCGGGAGGGCTCCTGGGTCCAACTCGACCGCCCCTACGGAGAAGTGGAGGGGCGGCTCCTCGACGCGCTCACCGGCCGGCCGAGCCCCCCAGGCGTCGAAGAGATCGAGCACACCTGGCTCCTCGACGCCGGCGAGACGCCCGCCGCCAAAGACGGGCCGCGTACTCTCACCGCGCTATCCTGGACGCAACTGGGCCGCGCCCGCGACCACTACCGCCGCAAGCTGAACGAGATCGACAAGGACCTCCGCTCGGCCGATTCCACGTACCAGGAGCTGCTTCGCTTCGATATCGCGCGCCTCATGCCCGTGCGCGCCGGCGGCGACGCCCGTCTTCGCGAGTTCGTCCGCCAGCTCTTTCTGAGCGGGAACGGATCGGTGGTCTTCAACAACTCCTTCGTGCAGTGGGGCGCCTCCGAAGCCCTCCGCCGGGCCCAGCCGCAGGCAATGCTCTGCCACTTCGGGATCCGCCCCAAACTGAAGCCGTTCAGCAGCCTGGTGCTGTTCGAGGATCAGGACGCCGCGAATCCCGTCCCGGACGAGCCGGATCCGGCCGGTTCGCTGGTGGACGCCGAAGTGCTCGCCCGCTATGTGTATCTGACCACGGGGCGCCTGCCCGCCTACCAGAACCGCACCATCACGTTGTTCGCCGGCGCCGCCTCGGACCTGGTCCTCTGGGTAGCGCCGAAGGGCGCGCCGAAGCCCTCACTCGCCGCCACGGTCACGCCCGACGAGCTGACGGCGCGGCTCACCGGGTGGCTCGCCTCCTGAGCGCTGACCGCGCGGCGGTTTGGCCCCAATTTCTACCTTTGCCCGTACGTGGCGCCCGGGCCGTGCTTGCGCAGGAAATGCCTGTCGAGGTGAACCACTGGCAGCGGCTGCACGGAAGGGTTCAGAGAAAGCGTCAGCCAGGCCACGCGCGCGAACTCCTCGAGCAGGACCGCGTGGCGGACCGCCTCAGCCGGCGAGGCGCCCCACGTGAACGGTCCGTGCCCGTGGACAAGCACGCCCGGCAACTGATCCGGCTTGAGTTTCGCAAACCGGCGCACGATCTGCTTTCCGGTGTTCTTTTCGTAGGCCCCCTCGATCTCGACCGCTTCGAGCGGGTCGGTCACCGGTACGGCGCCGCGCCAGTAGTCCGCCTGGCTCGTGCCCAGGCACGGAATCTCGCGCCCCGCCTGGGCGAACGCCGTGGCGTAGGTGGAGTGGGTGTGAACCACCCCTCCCAGGCCGGGAAAGGCCCGGTAGAGGATCACGTGGGTCGGCAGGTCCGAGGACGGCCGCAGATCGCCCTCCACGACGTTGCCCTCCAGGTCGGACAGCACGATGTGTTCCGGCTTGAGTTTCTCGAAGGGGACGCCGCTGGGCTTGATGGCTACCAGGCCTTCTTCGGGCGACACTCCGCTGGCGTTTCCAAACGTGTACAGAACCAGATGGTTGGCTTCCAGCACCTGTTCGCGGAGTTCCCTCAGTCGCATAGCGGCAGCCCCGATTGTACAACGCTATACTCGGCCTTATGAAGAGAGCGTCCAAGGCCCCCGGAGCGACATGGGGCGCCATCCCGGCCGCGCTACTGGCGCTCCTGTCGGCATCGTGTGCCCCGGCCCCCGAACCCGCCCCCGCGAAGCGACCCAATTTCCTGTTCCTGTTCGCGGACGATCAACGCGCCGACACGATCGGCGCGTGGGGGAATTCCCACATTCAGACCCCCACCCTCGACCGGTTGGCGACCCAGGGCTACAGCTTCCGCGCCAACTACAACATGGGAGGCAACAGCGGCGCCGTGTGCGTCCCCAGCAGGGCCATGGTGAACACCGGCCTAGCTTACTTCCGTCTGAGCACGAACGACCTCGAAGGCGCAAAGCTGCTGCCCGAGATCCTCGGCGAGCACGGCTACGTCACCTTCGCCACGGGCAAGTGGCACAACCAGCGGCCCTCCTGGCTGCGCGGATTCCAGCGTGGCAAGGCCGTCTTCTTTGGCGGCATGGCGGATCATACCAAGGTGCCGCTGGTGGACCTACTGCCGGACGGCACGCTCGGCAATGACCGCGAGGCCGGGTTTTCGAGTGAGGTCTTCGCCGACGCGGCGGTCGAGTTCCTCAAGAGCTACCGCGACGAGAAACCCTTTTATGCCTACGTGGCCTTCACCGCTCCCCACGATCCGCGGCAGCCTCCGGAGAAGTACCGGCAGACGTACTACGACAAGCGCCCGCTGATGCCGCGGAACTACCTGCCGCAGCACCCCTTCAACCTCGGCCCCAACATGACGGGCCGCGACGAAAACCTCGCCGCCTGGCCACGGCCGAAGGAGGTCATCAGCGAGCAGCTCGCCGAGTATTACGGCATGATCACGCACCTGGATGAGCAAATCGGCCGCGTGGTGGCGGCTCTGGAGGAGTCCGGGCACGCGGGCAACACGTACATCGTGTTCGCGGCGGATCAGGGTCTGGCGGTGGGCAGCCACGGTTTGCTCGGCAAGCAGAGCATCTACGAGCACAGCCAGCGGTGCCCGCTCATCATCGGCGGCCCAAGTATTCCCAAGAATCAATCCTCGACGGCGCTCACCTACCTGCTCGATGTCTTTCCCACGGTGCTGTCGCTCGCCGGGCTGCCGTTGCCGCCGGGCCTCGACGGGCAGGACCTATCGCCCCTCTGGCGCGGCGAAAAGCGGCAGGTCCGCGATGCGCTGTTCCTCGGCTTCACCGATTGGAGCCGATCGTTGCGCGACGACCGCTACAAGCTGATCCGCTATCCGCAGATCGGCCACACCCAGTTGTTCGATCTTCAGGATGATCCGGATGAGATGAACTCCCTGGCCGAAAAGCCGGAGCAGGCCGCCCGCGTCCGAGAGATGACGTCGCGGCTCGAGCAATGGCAGAAGCGCCTCGGCGATACGCAGCCGCTCGTGGTCGAGAACCCACAACCCAAGAAGATCGATCTCGCCGGCCGGACCCGCACACCGGATCGATGGCAACCGGACTGGATTGTCAAGAAGTACTTCTAGTAAGGCTCGCCTTTCTGCGTGACACAACGTTGGCCGGGCAATGACGGAAATGGTCCGCCCGCCCCCTGCGGTTTCCCCTCCGGACGTCCGATCGATTCTCTATGCACATCGTTCTCCTAGCCCTGCTCTGCTCGGGTGCGGCGGCAGCCCAGCTTGTCTCCGCCGGTGCCCAAACCATTACCGTAACCGGGGACGCCGAGATCAAGGTCATTCCCGACCGAGTTCTGCTCGTGGTGGGCGTCGAAACCCGCCATGAGAGTCTCGCCGAAGCCCGCAAGCAAAACGACGCCCTCTCCCGCGCCGTCATCGCCTCGGCCGGGGCGTTCCGCATCGAACCCTCCAATGTGCAGACGGATTTCATCCAGGTCCACATCCGGTACGACACATCGAACCGCGCCGTCGTTTCCCACTACGTGGTGGAAAAGGCGATTTCGGTCACCCTCGAGGACATTTCCGTGTTCGAGGACTTCCTGAACGCCGCGCTCGATGCCGGCGCCAACCACATCCACCGCATCCACTTCTACCCCACCGAACTTCGCAAGCACCGCGACCAGGCGCGCTCGCTCGCCGTCAAGGCCGCCATGGAGAAGGCCGGTGACATGGCCGCCGCCGCGGGCCTCCGGGTCACCGGGAAGCCTCTCGGCATCTCGAGCTATTCCTACGGCGGCGGCTCCTGGTATGGCCGCTACGGCGACCAGAACGTCCCCACGGCACAAAACGTCTACCTGACCGCCGGCTCCGGGGCCAACCAAGGCACCATCGCCCTCGGCCGCATCTCCGTCACTGCCGCCGTCACCATGTCCTTCCAACTGGAGTGAGAATGCGTTCCCCCGTGCCGCCGGAACAGGGCCAACGAAAGGCTCCGGTACGCTGCTTGGGATCTTCGCCTCCGCGTCGAGAACCTGAGGGGAACCCGATCTTTGGCGGAGCGTTGACGAACCTCCGCGGTCCGGTCCCGAGGGCCTCCCGCCTCGACGATCACGCCTCCGGCGTTTCCCACCCAGCCTTCCCGGTTGGGCATTGCCAGGAACAAAGCCGCCTCCCCGTGCGTATCATCGAAGTGGCGGCGGAAACCATGATACCGGTCATCGAACTCCGGGACCTCGAAGTGCGGTTTGGCGCCCGGCCGATTCTCCGGAACCTCAACGGGGCCTTCAGCGGCCGGGCGATGGGCCTCCTGGGACCGAACGGCGCCGGAAAATCCACCCTGATCAATACCCTCCTCGGGTTTCACCAGCCCTCGGCGGGGGCGGCGCTGATTTTCGGACGCGACATCCGGACGGAGGCCCGCCAGGTCCGTGCGCAGCTCGGTTACATGCCCGAAAACGACTCCTTCATCGCCGGTATGAGCGGTGTGCGTTTCGTCCGGCTAATGGCCGAGCTCGCCGGCCTGCCGCCGGAGCAGGCCCTCGAACGCGCGCATGAGGCCTTTTTCTACGTCGGACTCGGCGAAGCCCGTTACCGGAACCTCGGGACCTATTCCACCGGCATGAAGCAGATGGCCAAGCTGGCCCAAGCCATCGCCCATGGCCCGAAACTCCTCTTCCTCGATGAACCCACCAACGGGCTCGATCCGCCGGCCCGCCGGCGCATGATCGACCTCATCCGCGAGATCCGCGACCGCGGCGGTCTGCACATCCTCATCTCTTCCCACCTGCTGCGCGACGTCGAGGAAACCTGCGATCAGGTCATCATCCTCAAAGACGGCCGGATCGCGGCCTTCTGCGACCTTGAGGAGGAGCGGCGCACCAACCGAAGGTTCCTGGAGATCGAAGCCCGCGGCGAACTCGACGGCTTCCGCGCCGCGGTCGAAAGCCTGGGCTGCGAAGCCGCCTGGTCCCGCAACGGCCGCGCCAAGCTGGTGCTGCCCGACGGCGTGGAGATCCGCCACCTCTACGAGATCGCCGCCGCGAAAGAGGTGCAGCTCGTCCGGCTCAACCACAAGCGGGATTCGCTCGAAGACATCTTCCTGAAGGCGATGGGGGACGCTAATGGCCGTCTATAAGAAGACCTACCGCGGCTACGACGGACCGTTGACGCCCGCCTGGTCGCGCTTCCTGGTGCTGCCTCGCTACACCTTCGAGGACATGCGCCATTCGCGCTTCTTCACCAGCTTCTTCCTGGCCACGCTCGTGATGCCGGTGGTCTGCGCGCTCATCATCTACTTGCATCACAACCTCAGCGCGCTCGAGGTTATGGGTTTGCAGGCGGATCAAGTGGTCGCGATCAACTCCAAGTTCTTCCTCTTCTTTCTCGGCTTCCAGAGCATGCTGGCCTTCTTCCTGACCGCGTTTGTGGGACCCGGCCTGGTCTCGCCGGATCTCGCGAACAACGCCCTGCCGCTCTACCTCTCCCGGCCCTTCGACCGCCGCGACTACGTGCTCGGCAAGCTCTCCGTACTCGTCATTCTCCTCTCCGCGATGACGTGGATCCCCGGCCTGCTGCTGTTCTTGCTGCAGACCTACCTCGAGGGAGGCGGATGGCTGGCCGCGAACCGGCGCGTCCTGGCCGGCCTGTTCTTCGGCTCCTGGATCTGGATCCTCATCCTGTCGCTGCTCATCCTGGCGCTCTCGGCCTGGGTCAAGTGGAAGCCGGTGGCGGGCGGTCTGCTCTTCGTGGTGTTCTTCGCGGGTAGCGGGTTCGGCGCGGCCATCAATGAAATCCTCCGCACCAAGTGGGGCAACCTCATCAACCTGAGCCACCTGATCGGCACGATCTGGGTCTGGCTTTTCGAAGAGCCCGTAAAACGCGGCGCCGGCGCGGTCTTCTTCCGCGTCCAGCGCGGCGAGGATCTGCCCATCTGGGCCGTGCTGGCGGCGCTGGCGGGCTTCTGCTGGGTCAGCCTGTGGCTGCTCGGCCGGAAGATCCGGGGCATGGAGGTGATCCGATGAGCGGCGGGGTCATTCTCTTCGACAACGTCTCTCGCTTCTACGGCGAGGTGCTCGGCGTGAACAGCGTCAGCCTTTCGATTCCTCCCGGCATTACCAGCCTTGTCGGGCCAAACGGTTCCGGTAAGACCACGCTGATGAATCTCATGGCCGGCCTCATCCGGCCGTCACGGGGCTCCGTTCAGGTTCTCGGGCTGCGGCCCGACGAGCCGGAGCGGCTCTTCCGCCGCCTCGGGTACTGCACCTCCTTCGACTCCTTTCCGAAGGGAATGACAGGGTACGAGTTCCTCTGCGGCTTTCTCCGGATTCACGGATACACTTCCACGGAGGCCGACCGTCTCACCTGGGCCGCCCTGGACCGCGTGGACCTCCGCGAGGCAGCCGGGCGCAAGGTGGCCGCCTATAGCAAAGGCATGAGGCAGCGTGTCAAACTGGCCCAGGCGATGGCCCACGACCCGCAGGTGCTGGTGCTGGACGAGCCGCTCAACGGCCTGGATCCGATGGCCCGCGCCGAAACCATCGCGCTTCTCCGCGCGCTGGGCGAGGCCGGCCGCCACGTCATCATCTCCAGCCACATCCTCCACGAGGTCGATCGCATCTCCGACCAGGTGATTCTGATCAGCAACGGCTATGTGGTGGCCGAGGGACAGATCCATGGGGTCCGAAGCGAGGTCACCGATCACCCGATGCAGATCCTGGTGCGCTGCGACCGGCCCGGCGAGCTGGCCGCCCGCCTTTTCCGGCACGACCATGTCGCCGAGGTCCGGATGCACCACGATGGGCTCGGCCTTCATGTCCGCACGCGGGACGCGGATACTTTCTATCTGCTGCTGAACCGCATCGTCGTGGAAACCGGGTTGTCCGTCGAGAAGGTCGCGCCGGCCGACGAGGATGTGGACTCGGTGTATCAATACCTGATCGGCGCGACGGAAGGAGGCCCCCGATGACCGCCCGTCAAGTCGCCGCCCTGCCGTGGGGCTTCTGGTGGACGCAGATGCGGGCCATCGTCCGGATCGAGCTGAAGAAGACATTCTTCAACCGCCGGTCCTGGTGGATCTATCTCGCCGCCCTGGCCCCGGTCATCCTGACCGCGGGGCATTCTATCGCGACCCTCTACTTCGACCGGATGTCCCACAGCTTGAGCTACGACATCCGCGCCTTCGCGGGCATCTTCCAGTTCGGCTATCTGCGTGTGTTTCTGTTCTTCGGCTGCGCCCTGCTGTTCACGAACCTGGTCCGCGGCGAGGTGCTCAACAAGACGCTCCACTATTACTTCCTGGCGCCGGTCCGCCGCGAAGTATTCGCCGCCGCAAAATACCTCGCCGGCCTCGCCGCCGCCCTGACGCTGTACATCGCCAGCGCGAGCCTCGCCCACGTAACCTGCTTCATGCATTTCGGCCCGCAATTTGAGGAGTTCTATCTCCGCGGCCCCGGTCTCGGGCACCTCGGCGCCTACGCCGGCGTCACGGCGCTGGCCTGCATCGGTTACGGCGCCGTCTTCACCTTCATGGGGCTGCTGTTCAAGAACCCGATGATTCCCGCGGCGGTGGTAATGGTCTGGGAAGGCATCAACGTTTTCCTGCCGCCGCTTCTCAAGAAATTCAGCGTCATTTTCTACCTCAACTCGCTGTGTCCGGTGCCGATGGCGGAATCCGGCCCGTTGGCCATGTTCATCCAGGAGGCGGACCCCGTTCCCGCCTACCTCGCCGTACCCGGCTTGTTGCTGCTCGCCCTGGCGGCGATGGTCTACGCCGGCCTCCGGATTCGCACCTTCGAGATCAGCTACACGGAGTAGCGCCCGCCCGCGCCGGACGGCGCGGTCCGCGGCTCGACGTGCCCTTGGTGCGGACGAGGGGTCTGATCCCGGCCGAGTCTGTATCCGAAAGAGCCGCGTTGTACCCTGATACAGTACGCCCAGGGTCCGCGCATGATCCGATTCCTCGTCCGCTTTATCCTACGCCTGTTGCATCGGGTTGAAGTTGTAGGCAAGTTGCCCTCGCCGCTGCCCTCGCGGCTGTTGATCATCAGCAACCACCAGTCGTTTCTCGATCCATTGCTGATCGGCGCCTTCCTGGACAGGGACTTCGCCTGGGTCGTCCACAGTGAAATCTACGCTCTCTGGTATTTCCGGTGGATCATCCGCCTCACCCGCCACGTGGTCGTGGATACCAACCACCCACAGGCGATTCGGACCCTCGTGCACGCCATCGAGGAGGGCGTGCCCGTCATGATCTTCCCGGAAGGCCGCCTCACGATGACCGGCGGGCTGATGAAGGTGTACGACGGGCCGGCGTTCCTGGCGGCCAAGACCGGGGCGGCGGTGCTGGCAATAGCCATCGACGGCGCCGTCTACACCCCGTTCAGCCGGATGACCCACCCCTTCCCCCGGCGGCTGTGCCCGCGTATCCGGATCACGATCCGGCCCCTCGAGTATCTCCCCATGCCGGAAGGCCGCACCGGCAAGGAGCGCCGCCGTCTGGCAAGCAACCACATGCACCGGATGCTCGAGGACGCAATCTACCACGGCCGGCGCAAGACCACCATTCACGAAGCCTTTCTCGAAGCCGCGAGGCTGTACGGCAAGAGTTCCGAGATTCTGGACGACTCCCGCCGTATGGGTCAGACCTATCGCGATCTACTCAAGGCGGCGTTAGCCCTCGGACGTATCTGCTCCCGGCTGGCGGCCGAGGGAGAGACGGTCGGCGTACTGATGCCGAACGCCGGTGCCACCGTCGGTCTACTGCTCGGGATGCTCGGCCGGCGCCGCATCCCGGCGATGCTCAACTACTCGGCCGGAATCGAAGGCATGCAGGTGGCCTGCGACGCCGCGCGCGTCACGACGGTGATCACCTCCCGCGCGTTCCTCGACCAGGCCCGCCTCACGGACAAGGCCTCGCGGCTGACCGGCGTCCGGCTTGTCTATCTCGAGGATCTCCGCGCCCGCTTCGGCCTGCTGGACAAGCTCTGGCTGATCCTCTGGGCCCTTCGTTTCCCGCGCGCCACCTGGCGCAAAGTGCAGCCGCATGATCCAGCCGTGGTCCTGTTCACCTCCGGGTCGGAGGGCAGGCCAAAGGGCGTCGTGCTCAGCCACGACTCGATTCTGGCGAACGTGGCCCAGATGCGCGCCGTCATCGAGTTCTCCAACAAGG
>CAYRPT010000045.1:0-761 GCA_964425895.1 uncultured Solibacteraceae bacterium
TCCTCTACGCGGGGCGGTCTCCGCAATTTCCCGGCATAGACCAGATCAATTTTGTTGTTCCTCCGGATTCCCCCACCGGCTGCAATGTCGCGCTTCAGGTGACGGTAAACGGAGAAGCCGGCAACCCGGTGACGATTGCCATTGCGCCGCCTGGCAGGGATGCCTGCGAGCACCCGCGATTGTCGCGAGACCAACTTGAGAGCCTGGACCAACAGGGGTCATTTCTTACGGGTGCATTCTACATCACGAGATACGTGGAGGATCTGCCAATAGACGATGGGCCACGCTTCGTTGATATCCAAAGCTCCATCGGATACTTCGGCTGGATGACCGCCAGCCGCGCCGGCACATTCAACCACTATTCTGTATCACCGGGGCGGTGCACGCTCTTCCGAGGCAACGGCATGTGGGCGCTGCTCAATGTTGGCGCGGAAGAGAGCGCACTCGGCGGCCCAGTGACTGTTAGTGGACCAGGCTTCGCTGACGTACCGCTCGACGGCGACGATGATTGGTACTTCCGGCTCTTCTCCGCACGTTCAGAAGAGACCGGTGAGTCTTTGTTGGAGGGTGAGAGCTATCTGCTGGAGCCCGGGACCTATTTCTTGCGAGGCTCCGGGGGCCGCGATGTAGGAGCCTTTGAAACGAGCCTGCAGCTCCCCGAACCCCTCCGGTGGACGAATCGTGATTCCACACAATGGGTGGACAGAAGCAATGGGATAGACGTCAGGTGGTCCGGTGGCGGCCCGCGGGACCATGTCATC
>CAYRPT010000045.1:771-12082 GCA_964425895.1 uncultured Solibacteraceae bacterium
AAGATAGCGGAGGGGTCCATGGACTCGATGGACTTTGAAGTTGCGTCTTTCGTCTGTGCGGCCTTGCCCGGATCCACCTCCTTCACCGTGCCTGCTGCCGTTTTGGGATCGATTCCGCCGACAACGAACTTCGGCGTCGAATCAGGAGGCGTACTGGCGATTGGGGCCTTCAGCGGTGATGAGTCGACCACCCGGTTCAGCGCACCCGCGGCAAACGGAGGCGAGATCGCTGGAGATTTCGGATATCTCCTGTGGTTTTCAAAGACGCTTCCGTACTATTGATTACGCCGTGCGACCGTCTCATCGCGCGTGACGCGGTGGGGCCGCAAGTCCGGGCAGCCGGGTCAGCGCGCCAGGAATGAGCCCCGGCGGCTCCCCTGTTCCCGCACCATCGCCTCCAGGGCGATGCGCGGGCAGACGCTCCGCTCGATGTAATCGACGATGTTGTGCGCGGCGCCGTGGATCCGCTGCTCGATCTTCGGATCCCGACAGGCGCCCGCAGCGTCAAACACGCTGTTGACACTCGCCACGGATACCGGTCCCGGCAGGACGATCGCGCCCACGTACGAGCAGACGCTGCGCAAATGCTCCAGCGCTTCTATCGCCCCAATGCTGCCGGCCGCAACGCCGAGCAGAGCGATTGGTCTGCCGCTCAGGGCGGAGGGAAACTCAAGATTGTCGATGATCATCTTGATCGCGCTCGAGTCACTGCCGTGGTACTCGACCGAGGCCAACATGAGGCCGGTCGCCGAGGACACCGCGTTTTTTCAGTCGATCCGTTGATTCCCGGTCGACCGGGCGCAGCCACATTTTCTTCCGCAGCCGGGGAGCGGCGCCGCCCGGTGGACTCCGGGCGGATTTGCGCCGCTCTGATACACTCGAAATACCGGATGGGAAAGTGCTCGGGCGCGAGGGCCTCCGCCGCTGCTCCGAAAAACGGATGGTCGCAATGCGTAGTGTGGCGTCAGCGCTAAGTCTGGCGGTTAGCGCTCTGGGGGCGCTCGCTCTGGTGAGTGGACTGGTTTGGTCCTCGATGGCGGCGTCTCCGCCCGCCGCGCCGCCGGTCCGGATTATCATCGACTACCCCCAGGACGGCTCGATCTTCCCTCCCGATTTCGCGCCGCCGACGTTCATCTGGCGCGACCAAGCGCCGGAGGCCGATTCCTGGCTGATTGAGGTGCGCTTCGGCCGGGATCCATCCCCGATCCGCGCCACCTCGGCGGGCGCGCCGCCGCAGATCGGCGAGATCGACCCCCGCGCCACAGCCGAATCGAACGAGCCGCCCGTGTTGAGTCCCGAGCAGGCCGCCGCCCACACCTGGGTACCCGATGCGGCCACTTGGGCGGACATCAAGACGCGATCGGTGAAGCGTCCCGCCGTGCTCACGATCACCGGAGTCCGGAGCGCCGACCCTACTCGGCCGGTGTCGCAAGGCCGGACGACCCTGAGCACATCCCGCGACCGGGTCGGCGCCCCCATCTTCTACCGCGACGTGCCCCTGATGCCGTCGGAAACCGAGAGAGGGGTGATCAAACCGCTAAGCCGCGCGGCCATCCCCCTGATTCACTGGCGGCTCCGCGACGTCGGGGAACCGCGGAGCCGGCTTCTGATGACCGGTCTCCACACCTGCGCAAATTGCCATTCGTTTTCGCGCGATGGAAAGACGCTGGGCATGGATCTGGACGGCCCGCGAAATGACAAAGGAATGTACGCCATTGCGAACGTTGCGCCCACCATGTCAATTACAAATGACAACATGGTTTCCTGGGCCTCTTTCCTGGGCCGGTCGCCGGGGGAACTGCGAATCGGCTTCATGTCGCAGGTTTCGCCGGACGGGCGGCGCGTGGTCACGATGATCAGCGGTCGGGAAGGCGCCGGGAAATCCGCCGGGAGCCCGGGCGCGGCTCCATCCCCACGGCGGCGGTCGCGGCAGCCTTCCGTGAGCAACTTCTACGTAGCCAATTTCAAGGACTACAAGTTCCTCCAGGTGTTCTATCCGACCGGAGGGATTCTGGCGTGGTACGATCGCGCGACGCGCGTGCTTCAGCCTCTGCCCGGCGCTGACGATCCCCGCTACGTGCAGACCGGCGCCACCTGGAGTCCGGACGGGAAGTATCTCGTCTTCTCCCGGGCGCCGGCCGGCGAGCCCTATCCGGCGGATCGCCCGATGGCGGAATACGCGAACGATCCCAACGAGACGTCTGTCCGGTATGACTTGTACCGGATCCCTTTCCATGACGGCCGCGGCGGCTCGGCCGAGCCGGTAGTGGGCGCCTCGCGCAACGGCATGAGTAACAGCTTTCCCAAAATCTCGCCCGACGGGCGCTGGATCGTGTTCGTCCAGAGCCGCAACGGACAACTGATGCGCCCCGACAGCCAGCTCTACATCGTCCCCGCGGGAGGCGGAAAGGCCCGGCGGATGCGCTGTAACACGGAGCGGATGAACTCCTGGCACAGTTTCTCGCCCAATGGCCGCTGGATGGTGTTTTCGTCGAAGGCCCGCTCCCCGTACACGCAAATGTACCTGACACATCTGGATGAGCGCGGCATGGACAGCCCGCCGATCCTGATCGAGAACTCCACGGCCGCCAACCGGGCGGTGAACATCCCGGAATTCGTCAATATCGGCCCCGGCGGGCTGCTGACGATCGATGTTCCGGCGGTGGAGTTCTATCGCGTCTTCGACAACGCCTGGGAGTTGGCCGAGAAGGGCCGCTTCGAGCAGGCCATCCCCGAGTGGCGGCGGGCGCTCGAAATGAGCCCCGGCGATGCGCGCGTTCACATGAACCTCGGCCTGGCGCTGGCGGCTTCGGGGAAAGCCGAAGAGGGCATCGCGGAGTACCGCAAGGCGCTCGCGATCGACCCGGAGAATCCCGAGATCCATCTGAATCTCGGCGTCGCCTGGGCCGGCGCGGGCAATCTCGACGAAGCGGTCAAGGCTTACGAGCAGGCACTGCGTTTCGACCCGGAATACGCCGAGGCGCACAATAACCTCGGGGTCGCGCTCGCCGGCCGGAACCGGCTGGACGAAGCCATCGGGCACTACCGGGCGGCTCTCGAAATGAATCCGGCGTCGGCGCAGGTTCACGGCAACCTCGGCGTCGCGTTGGCGCGGTCGGGGAAGCAGGACGAAGCCATCGCCCATTTTCAGAAGGCGCTGGATCTGAATCCGGGCGCGGCGGAGACACAGAGCAACCTCGCGCGCGCCATGGTGGGCGCGGGCCGGACAGGGGAGGCCGTGGAGCGGTTCCAGCGGCTGGTGGAAGCCCACCCCCGCTCCGCCGAAGCGCACAACAGCCTCGGTGTTGTGCTGGTCCGGAACCGCCAGGCGCCGGAGGCCGCTGCTCAGTTCGAGGAGGCGGTGAAGCTGAACCCGGAGTTCGTCGAAGCGCGCGCGAATCTTGGGGAGACGCTCTACTACCTGTTGGGCAAGCCCAGTGAGGCGCTCACCCAGTGGCGCGAGGTGGTCCGGCTGCGGCCGAATCACCTTCCCGCGCTCGACCAGGCGGCCCGCCTGCTCGCCGCGAGTCCCGACGCCTCGATCCGCAATGGGTCCGAAGCCGTCGCCCTGGCGGAGCGGGCGGCGCAGTTGTCGGGTGGCAGGGATCCCAACGTGTTGGACACGCTGGCGGCGGCCTACGCCGAGGCGGGCCGGTTCCCGGATGCGGTGGAAACCGCCCGGAAAGCGCACGCGGCGGCACGGGCGGCCAACCAGCCGGCCCTCCTCGAAACGATCGAATCCCGCATCGCGATGTACCAGGCCGGTACACCGCTCCGCCTGCCCCGATAGGCGTTGGCCGGCCGAGGCGCGGGGCGAAGGTTACCGCGATCCGCAGGACAACTGGAGAAGGCTCGCCAGTCCCCTCCGGCATTCGCAGTCCGGATCGGCCGCCGGGACGCCGCTCAGCCGGGCCAGGCCGCAGCGTGTGTCGTGATCCCGCGCACCCAACGCCGCGGCGGTTTGCAGCTTCCGCCGCGCATCCGCCGTCCGGTTAAGGTCTTCGAGCAGGAGCCCGTGAACGACGTAGGGGCGTTCCCACTCCGGCCAGCGCGACTGAAGGCGCCGCAGGGCTTTCTCGGCCTCGGCGGTCCGCCCCATCAACGCCAGCGTTACCGCGTGGGCGAGCAGCAGGCCCGCGTCGTCAGCCGATTTCCGGGACGCCTCCGCAACGAGACGGAGCGCGTCCGCCTTCCGGTCTTGCCGGAGCAGGAGCAATGCCGCCTGTTCGACCACGGCCGGCCGCGAGATCGATTGGCCCAGGCCCTCGATCAGTATCTTGGCGGCCTCGGCCGGGCGGCCGGCCGCGTCGAGGATACGGGCCTTCATCAGAAGGAAGTCGCCGGTCCGCTGCTCTTCCGGCACGCCGTCGATGGCTTCGAGCGCAGCCTGGGCGCCGGCCGTGAAGAATAAGGCGATGGCCAGGTCCAGGCGGGCGGAGGATCTCTCTTGGGCCGCGGGCTCGAGGAACTCCCGCGCCAACTCGTACTGTTCGGCGCGTACCAGTGCCCCGCCCGCCTCCTCCCGGATGGCGGCGTCGGCGTTCAGGCTCCGCAGCTTCCGGTACTCCGCGGCTGCTTCCTCCACCTGCCCGCTTTCGAGCAGGAGCCCCGCCAGGTGCAGTTGCAGCTTCGGGTCGTCGGGGCGGGATGCCGACATCTGCCGGAACCGCTGAACCTCCCGCTTTCGCCGCTCCTCCACCGAAAGAGTGGCGGACTCGATCATCCCGGGTTCCTTGCGCGGAACCCGGTATTGCGTAGGCCGAACCTTACGGTACGTGGCCAGCAGGTGCTCGGCCTCGGCATCTTGGCCCAGGGCCATCGCCGTTCGCCCGAGATGCAGGAGCACCTCCGGATCCTCGGGAGCGAGCTTCCAGGCGCGCCGGAGTACCTTCTCGGCTTCGGCCGGCTGGTCGAGCGTGAGGAAAGCGAGGCCGAGCTGATCGAGCGCGCGGACGTCATCCGGCGCTTCCGCGAGCGCCGCCTGCAAGTGCGGGACCGACTCCTCCGTCCGCCCCAGCCGGTGGAGCAGCCACGCCAGGGAGACGCGTGCCGAAGCCAGCTTCGGGTCAAGCCGCAGGGCCTCGGTCAGCAGCGCCAGGGATTGCTCGGGCTCCTCTCGCCAGGTGAGCTGCGCCAGGTAGTAATGGCCGAGTGGGTCCCGGGCATGTCGTTTGATGTACGCATTCAGCTCGGCGAGCCCCTCTTCCACCCTGGTGTCGGTGTAGCCGCAGACGCGGGCCCGGTCGCGCCGCGCGGCGTCGTCGTCCGGCTGGAGGCGGAGGTACTCGTCGTAAGCCAGGGCGGAGTCGCCGAAGAAACCCGCGTCCTCGGCCGCCCGCGCCAGGGCCAGCGTGATGTCAGGACGGGAAGGGGCCCGCTGCCGGGCTCGTGCGAGAAAGTAGACGGCTCGGCTGTAGTCCCGCTGGGCGGCATGCAGTAGCCCCAGTTCGAGCAGGGCGTCGACATCTTCCGGGCGGATCCTGAGAGCCGTTTCGAGAGCGCTCTCGGCGCGTTCGTGATGCTTGGCGCGGGCGGCGGCGCGTCCCAGGTTGAAGAGGACGGTGAAATCCCCGGGATGTGCCGCCAGGACGGCGTGGAAAGCCTTCTCGGCTCGTTCGTAAAGGCCGAGCCGGGCGCAGGTTACCCCCAGCGTGAACAGCACTCGCGGTTCGCCGCGTGCCTGCTGCTCGATACTCTGAAGGGCCGCCGACGCTTCCACTTTCTTTCCCGCCCAGTGCAGTGCTTCGGCCCGCAGCAGGCGGACCGGCGGGCTGTCATCCCTCACCCGGCCGAGATACTCGAGCGCCTCCGCTCCCCTTTTGTCGTCCGCTGCCATCCGGGCCAGTTGCAGGTTCGCGTTCCCATGGGAAGGATTCGCCCGGTGTAGCTGCTCGAAATACTGCTTCGCCTTCCCTGGATCGCCGCAGGCGAGATAGTGGTTCCCGAGATTATTCAGGAGCGCCGGAGAGGGCGTTCCCCCGGAGAGAAGCCGCCGGTAGACGGTCTCAGCCTCCCGGCACTTCCCCTCGCCGTCGAGACGCGCGGCCTCCCGAAGCTCCTGATCTTGCGCCGCGCCGGCCCCGGCGAGCAGCAAGACAGCAAAAGCACGCCTCAGATTCATGCCGCTACCGGAATCTTACAGCAGCCGCCAGTTGCCGCGGGTGGCCGGTCGCGAAACCCACCCGCCGCTAGGGTGCGGTGACCAGCGTCACCAGCGATCTAGCGGGCAGGCTTACGCGGAGCTTCCCGCCACTCGACCGGAGCCCGGGTTTTCGCTGATACTGCGCCGTCTCCGCGGTCTCGTACGGAGTCCAGTTCCCATCCGAAAGTCCTTCAAGCGCGGCCTCCCGCGCCGCGCCCATATTGAGGATGTGCAGAGCGTGGGCATCGCCTTTCCGGAACGCGGTGAACAGGACGCTCTTCTGATCCGACGTCGTCCGGAGAGCCTCGCTCTTTTGCGGCGTCAGATCCGTGAAGTGCTTCATGAGCCAAAAGCGGGAGGTCGGCTCCACCGTGCCTCCCTGGCCGATGCGAGCCAGCGCGTAGTCCTGGGTGAATTGCCAGTGTTGCGTGCCTTGCGGACGGGCGTACATCAGCAGTTCCTGTGTCAGATGCGCCTCCCGCAGGCCATAGTGGTAGCTGTCCCAGGACCGAGTGTAGTAGGCCGCGCCGTCGACCCCAAGTTCAGTCACCAGCAGCGGCAGATTCAGCCACTCCGCGAGATCTCCCCAGTCTTTGTAGTTCTGCGGCGTCCCGGTGCCCCAAGTGTGGAACCCCACCGCTCCCACGTATTTCAGCGCCTCTGGATCGGAGGCGGCGTCCAACGCGAACCGGTGCGTGTCCCGGGGCCCCGTTGCGTCCGCCAACAGCATCTTCGTCTTCAGCCCAAGCTTCTGGAAGTGGGGCCCTATCCGCTTGATGGCCTCATTGTGCGTGGCGGCCGTGAAGCCGACGTAGACGCCGCGGTTCGCTTCGTTGAAGGAGAAGAGGTCCGGTTCAACGCCGTATTCCTTTTTCGCGTACAGCAGGTAGCTTCCCAAGAGGTCCAGCAGTTCATCCCATTGGGCAGGGTCGATAAGACGGAAGTTCGTGCTCCGCGTCTTCTCGTACGGATCCGTGTACAACCGCTCCGGAAGCCACCAAATGCTGATCACGTAAGGAATTCCCATTTGTTGGAACTCCCGCATTCGTTCCATGTCGGCGCGAATCTCCGGCCCGGGGTTGTTGCGCTGGACGTCCCACTGTTGTGTCTTCATCTCCGTACGCGCCCACGCCACCTTGAGGTTCTTGAGGGTGTACGCCGAGACGGGAGACGAATTGCTCCAGCAGTAGTTGCCGCCGAATCCGTCGAACTTGTACCACGGCCGGGAGGTGTCCAACCTGAGCTTGGCGGGCGGCGGCGCCGGCGGTTTGTTGGCTAGACGGAAGTCGGCGGTGAGAGCCGCCGTGGCGCCGGCCGCCATGTTGCCCGGCTGGACAACAGCGCGGATTTGAAAGGATCTCCCCTCCTCATCCCAGCGATCCACGACCGAGACCATTGTCACCCGGTCGAAACCGATGTCCACCGCGATATGACCGGTGGGATTCTCAATCCGGACACCGGCCGTCTGGCCGCGAAACAACGCTGGGTCCGGGGGCTTGACGGCGGCGAACGTCACCGGCGCCGCGCCGCGGGGCGTGACGCGTCCCTGAAGGAATGTATCCCGAGGGAGATCCGCCACAAACTCAACGGCGGTCGCCTCGAACGGTGCCGACGCCGTGAGGGATGCGGTGTATCTCACGCCGGTGGCATCCTCCTCGGACTTCGTGTCCAGCCGCCCTCCTCCACCGGCCGGCAGGTTGAACTCCTGCGTCCATGCCAGGCCCCCGCCTTGGCGCCTGGCGCCCACGCGGTTGATTCGCACTTGCAGCGGAATGCGTCGGCCGCTGGGAATCACAGCCACGACGTTTGTCGAGATCGGAACGTCTTCGGCGTCCGACAACAAGGCAATGATCCTTCCGTGGCTGTCATAGGCCGCCTTTTCGATAGCCCCGGAGCCTAGGCAGGACGCGGCAAGAAACAGCGCAACGCTCAACTCTCGCATGATCGAGTCCTCTCGTTCTCAACCTTCCGGCTGCGATCCAATCACAGCGTGTTGACAGCCTGGACCGCGGCTCGCATGTACCCGTGCGCGAAGGAAGTCCCCACACGCCCGTGATCGGCCAGCTTGTTGGGCGCCGATGACGGCTTGTCGCCCTCCACGAGCGGCGTGTGGTCCGACACGATGGCGCCTGTATATCCGATCTCCTTGTATGTCCGCATGGCCCGGATCATGTTCACCTCGCCTTCATCGATGAACACCTCGGCGTAGCGGGGCACCCTTCCCCGCACGGCCCGGAAATGCACCAGATGAATCCTTCCCATGCCGCCGAAGCGCCGTATCTCCGCCAGGACATCGGTTCCCATTTCGGTGAATACCCCCTGGCAGAAAGTCATTCCGTTGGCGGGACTGGGAACTTCTTCGAAGAAACGAAGGAAGGTCTCCGGACTGTGAATGACCCGCGGCACACCGCGCATCACGCGCACAGGAGGATCGCTCGGGTGGAGCGCCAGGCGCACCCCGGCACTTTCGGCCGCTTTGACGACCGGCCGGGCAAAATAAAGCAACCGCTCCCACATCTCCTTCTCACTAATAAGGCCGAAATCCGGAAACGGCGGCGCATTTCGGACCCGCTCGAGTTCGAAGGCCCGCAGGGTGGCGCCGCCGCGCCCTCTCTCCAGGTAGAAACCCACTCGGTCATCCCAGTAGGAATCAAGAGTGAAGCCCCACATCAGGGTGGGCACCCCCGCCTCTCCGGCCGCCTGGACGGTCCGGCAAGCGTTCTCGATCTCCTCATCGCGGCCGGGTCTCCCCAGCATGGTCTGGAGCCGGCTGCCGGCTAGGGGCATCGCCTCGAGCGTGAGGTCCACCTCCCGGCACGCCTGTTTGGCCTTCAGTATCTCCCCGGCGGTGAGGTATCCTTTTTCGCCGGGGTTGGCGGCGTCCCAAACCACGTGCCGGGCGCCTAGCTGGCGCAGCCAGCGCAACGCTGAGGCGTCGTACACATCGCTGATCCGCTCGGAAAGCTTGGGGAGCCAGGGTCCGGACGACGGCGCGGATTTCTGTCGTGCCGCCGCCGCCGGAACGGCCATCGCCGGAACGGCCATCGCCCGCCGCCGGCTGATCGTTGCATTGGTTGTTCTCCAGTTCTGGTCCATCCGATAATCCCCTGTGAAAATCCGTTATACTTCGCTCCACCTGCCGCACGTCCCGTACCTGGCTACGGCGTGCTGATCAGCGTTGTGAAACTGGCGGCGTCGACCGTGAAATCGGCTCTCCCATCGGTAACTGGAATACGGGTGCCCGGGCGCATCCCTCGGTCAACCGCGTCCGTCACGTACGGAGTCAACTCTGTGACGCTGGCCGGCAATCCCGTGACCGTCACGGGCCGTGCGCCGCCGCCGTTGACAATGTGCACGGTGTAAATCCGCTTCGGGATGTGGCCGTAGGCGGCGCTGCTCAACGAAGGCCGTGCGCCGGTCACGGGGAGCGCGAACGAGCCGGGCTCCGTCAAGCCAAGCTGCTTCAAACTCCAGAACCGCGGCGTCGGGCGCAGCGGTCCGTCCACACCATGGATTCCCAGACCCGCCAACACCGAGTAGTCCGTCGTCAATTGCCAGTGCATGAGTGACAGGGGCTGGCTGAACGCGCACACTCGCACGTAAAGATCCATCTCCCTTAATTGGAACCTCGGTTCCAGGAACACATGAGGACGCCGGTGGGCCGCCCCATCGATACCCCCTTCGGTCACCAGTACGGGAACGTTCAAGGTTCGCGCGGTCTCGACCCATTTCGCCAGGTCTTCCTCTGTGTTGCCGCTCCAGGTGTGGAAGCCGACCGCCCCGATGTACTTGTGCGTGTCAGGGTCTGCCAGCGCAGGCTGGTAGAACCAGTGGTCGCTCGCCAGGGAGGTATCCGCAAGCAGCATCTTGGTCGACAGTCCCCTCGACAAGAGGTAAGCCCCGAAAGTCTTCATCAGATCCGCATGTTCCTCGGGAGACTGGTACACGTTCACGCCCTTCTCAGATTCGTTAAACGAGAACAAGACCGGCTCGGCCCCGTAAGCCTCCTTGAGGTAGACAAGATAATCGCCGATCGATCTGTAGATCTTGGCCATTTTCTTCCGGTTGAGCGGGTCGTTTCTCTGTTTCTCGACCCTCGGACCACCCGCGGAAATCGCCCATTGGGGGGGGAACCAGATGCTCGCGATAATCGGAATGTTTCTTCGGGCCAGATCCTGCGCCATTTCCATCGTTTGCCGGACTGCCGCCCTCAGATTGCCCGCCCTCGCCTCGGACAACGGATCCATTTCTTCTTCCGGGTGCCACTCGCTCCAACGCATGCAAATCCGGCCCCAGGTGACATTCAGGTTCTCCAGGTTGTATGCAACAACTTGACGGTCCGTCCTTGGGTGCTGTAACCGGAAGTTGCCGCCAATGCCCGCGAACGGCCGGCCCGGGCGGGAAGGGTCCACAACCAGGTGAACGGGGTCCACGTCCAGCTCCAGCGTCACGGTACCAAGGCTGGTGTTCGCTTGCGGTGCGATCTGGATGCCCTCGGCCTTCGCCGGGTTAAACCCGAAGCCGGACACCGTGGCCGAGTAGGTCCCCGCGGCCAAGGCCGGGAAAGAAAACTCGCCTGTGTTTTCGGTGCGCGACGTAGCCTGCGCTCCCGTGCCCGCATGAGTCAATCGCACCAACGCCCCGGCGACGGCCTGGCCTGCCGTGTCCAGGACTGTCCCACTGAGGGAACCAGTCTCCGCCGCGCTTGGGGCCACGGCGCCGGCCGGGATTTGCGCCCACAGGCAGCTCGCCGTCCCCCCTAAAAGCACCAGTGTGCCAAGCACCTTCCGCATCGAAATCCTCCGTTATTCCTCCCGCTCCGTCGGGACTCAATTTCCGGCTCCTGTTCAAGAGAGATATGTGCATACCCCCTCACACGTCAGGATCCGCTGGAAGTCACGTTGTCTCCAGATCCATTGAAGGGAGTCTCCTCCCCGAGAGACCGCCATCTACTCATGGAACTCCGCCCCCCAGTGGGCTCGCATCGCGGAACCCGAGCTTGAGAGGCGGCATCAACGGCGGCTTGGGGGGGAAGCCACCGCGCGCTTCCCCCCTTCGCGACTCGGCCTAGAAGACGAGTTTCAGGGCCATCTGGATCTGGCGCGGGCCGACGGCGGTGCTGCTGATCACGCCGAAGCTCCCATAGCCGAATCCAGGCCCCGGACGTCC
>CAYRPT010000046.1:0-12064 GCA_964425895.1 uncultured Solibacteraceae bacterium
CTTCGGCCTGGTGCATCGCCGGACGCCCGATCGGCCGCGGCTGGTCGAATCCCTTATGGAGACGGCGGCGAAATGGCGGGAATGGTGGCCGCTCGCCCGCTACGTTGAACCGGTGGACGATCCCAGCTTATGGCCGCTATCGAGCTGGCCGCCGGATGGCTTTCCGCGCCTCCGCTCAGCCTAGCCATTGCCTGGCTGCCGGAGGTGCGACGGACTTGAAGTTTAGGGAGGATGAGTATGAATCGGAGACTCGCAGCGCGCATTGCTTCATCGATTGCCTTGGGCGCCATGCTATGTTCCGCGGCGCGGGCGCAGGGCCCGTACCGGCCGACGGCCGAGTCGCTTCGCACGCACAAGGCGCCGCAGTGGTTCGAGGACGCCAAGTTCGGCATCTTCATTCACTGGGGACCTTACGCCGTCCCGGCGTTCCACGAATGGTACGTAGCGTGGATGAGCCCGCAAGCGGGCTTCGGATTCCTGCTGGGCGGACCGCCCTACACGCCGGCGCAGGGGAATCTTTCCGACAGCCTGTTCAACACCCTCTATCGCGAGTCGTCGATTCGCGAGCGGGCCCGGAAGTACCACCTGGAGAACTGGGGACCCAACTTTGCCTACGACGATTTCATCCCCATGTTCCGGGCGGAGAAGTTCGACCCCGAAGCTTGGGCGAAGCTGTTTCAGGAGGCGGGCGCACGCTACGTCGTGCTGACCGCCAAGCACGGCGATGAGTTCGCCATGTGGCCGACCCGGCACACCAAGCGCAACGCGGGGGACATGGGTCCCAAACGCGACATCGTCGGCGATCTCGCCAAACCCGTGCGAGCGCTGGGAATGAAGTACGGGCTCTACCACAACACGACCTACACCTTCTGGGACCCACGTTACCCAGGCCGCGACTGGGTTGAGTACATGAACACAACGATCAAAGAGCTGGTCGATAGGTATCAGCCCAGCGTTCTCTGGGGTGATGTCCACAATGGGCCGGTGCGCGACACCGCCGGCAAGCCGGTGCCCAGCGACTATTGGAACAGCAAGAGTGTGCTGGCCTACTTCTACAACCAGTCGAAGGATCCGGATGGAGTCGCCGCCAACGACCGCTGGGGGGACGAAGCCGACGGAACGCCTCTCGGCGACTTCAGCACGCCCGAACGTCGCAACATCAACGAGATCCGCAAGGAGAAGTGGGAGTTGTGCGACTCGCTGGATCCGTTCTCCTGGGGCTACAACCGGCTGCTGCCGGAGGGCGGTTACATGACGCCCAATGAGCTGGTCGATTACCTGGTGGACGTAGTCAGCAAGAACGGTAACCTGCTGATCAACATCGGCCCGAGGCCCGATGGCACGATCCCGGACGTCATGCAGAGAGCGCTGCGGGAGACGGGTCAATGGCTGAGGGTGAACGGCGAGGCGATTTACGGCTCACGATACTTCACGACCCACGAAGAGGGCGATTTCCGGTTCACAAGGAAGGGCGACACCCTCTATGCCATCGCGCTCGAATGGCCCGAGGAGGAGGTGGTGCTGCTCAGGGCGCTGGCGGGCAAGAAGGTAACCGGGGTCGAGCTGCTCGGACTGGGCTCCGTGAAGTGGTCGCAAGGCGCGGAAGGGCTCACGATCACGATGCCGGCGAAGCGGCCCTGCAAGTACGCCTACACCTTCAAGATCGTGGCGGAGCCGCTCTAGGGGGGCGTACGCCATGTTCGAAGAACGCTTCTACGAAGGCTATGAATCCGGTGCCTCACGCGAGACGCTGGGGAGAACCATCACCGAGGCGGATATTGTCCTTCACGCCGGGCAGACTGGCGACTTCTATCCCCACCACATGGACGCCGAGTGGTGCAAGACGCAGCCGTTCGCGCAGCGGATCGCCCACGGAACCTTGATCTTCAGTGTTGCGGTGGGTATGACGGCGGGCGACGTGAATCCTCGGGCGATGTCCTACGGCTATGACCGGCTGCGTTTCTTGCGGCCGGTTTTCATCGGCGACACGATCCGCGTGCGGGTCACCGTCAAGGAGAAGCGGGACCATCCCAAGCGACCGGGGTACGGCATCGTCGTGGAGGCGTGCGAAGTCTTCAACCAGCGCGGTGAAACGGTGCTCGTTTGCGAGCACGTTCTGCTGGTGGAGAAGCGAGCCGGCGGCGGCGCGGACAAGGTTTGAGCGGGCGGCGTCAGTCGAGCCCGCTTTGCGCTTCGCGCAGAAGCTCCGGGGCGGGTCGATCGGTGTTCATGGCCGCCAATACCAGTTGGTCGATGGTTTTCGCCACCTCGGGCCAATGAACAAGGCGGGGGAGTTCGCGGGCTCGGGCGTGGATCTCGTCGAGGCGGTGATAGAACGGCACCGCGGCGTTCACCTCCGGGTCACTCCAGGTGGACTTCCGGCAGCCGATGGCCCCCTCAAGGGTCAGCAGCTTGTCCATCGCGGCGCCGGCGCAATGACGCACGAAGCGATAGGACGTCTCGGCGTGTGGAGAACCCGCGGCCACCGCCAGGATCCAGTAGATGTTTAGCGAGGTGCTCGGCGCGCCAGGATCGCTCGGGATGGGCGCGATGCCCACCATTCCTTTCACGCGGGAACCGGCGATGGTCTCCGCCATCGAGCCGAAACCAAACCAGTTGACCATCATGGCGACCTCGCCGGCGGCGAAGGCCAGACCCGAGGCGACCGAGTCCAGTTCGCGCGACCGCGGATGTACCGCCGAGCCGTCGTTGAGCATCGTGCGGTAGTACTCGAGCGCCCGCGCCGCCTCCGGCGTGTTCAGCCGTAAGGCGCCGGAGCCGTCGAACAGCTCACCGCCGCGCGTCCAAAGCTGGAGGCAGAAGTCGTACACGGTGTTGTGGCCGTCCGGAAAGGCCGCGAAAACCGTGCCGTGGAGATTCCGCTCCGACCGGCAAAAGAATCGGGCGGTGCGCTGAAACTCGTCCCACGTCTTCGGAACCTGGAGCGGTGCTCCGAACCGGCGCCGGTAGGCCTCCTGCTCGGCAGGGTCCTCAAACAGGTCGCGGCGGTAGATCAGGCACTCCGGGCCGTCGTGGTACGGAAGGCCGAGGATCGTGTCGCCAAACTGCTGCAAACGGAGCAGCGAGGGAGGCCACGCCTCGGGGTAGCCTTCCGGCGGATTCCTCCGGATATGCGGCGCCAGATCGAGGGCCGCGCCCGTGTCGTGTACGAGCGCCACCCAGTCGGTGTTGAGGAAGGCCACGTCCCAGTCGCCGCGGCGCATGCCCTCGCGCTCGAACAGGGTCTCGCTCAACGGATGGAGATCGAACGGCTCGGCCTCCAGTTCCAGGCCGGTCTGTTCGCTCTCCTCGAATGCCTGCCACTGTTTGCGGATCGCCGATTCGAAGGGACCAAAGCGGCGTACCGCCACGCGGAACAGCCGTTCGCGGCTCATCCCTTTTTCTCCACCTGATCGGCGAACGCCGCGGGGTCGCGGTATTGGACGGTCTGAAGGTGCTCGCAGTAGAGCGCCAGTTCCCCCTGGTTCTTGAACACCTCGTAGGAAACACGGACCAGGCCCATGTCCTTGTATTTCGACCGCTTCTCGAGGTGCGTGCGGATGGTGTAAATGGTGTCGCCGATGAAGACGGGCTTGATGAAGCGGAGTTTGTCGTAGCCGTAGCTGAAGGTATGGACGTTGTTATGCGCCATCAGCCCGAGGCCATAGCTGAAGACCATGGCCCCCGCTACCAGCCGGCGGCCGAAGATGCCTTCCTCTTTGGCGAAGATCTCGTCGGCCACGTAGGGGTGGCAGTCGAGCACCAGGGAGTTGAACAGCATCGCCTCCCCTTCGGAAATCGTCCGGCGAATCGACCGGAGTGTCTTGCCGATCTCGAAATCCTCGTAGTACCAGTCTTCCGTATTGAACAGCGCGATGTCCTTGTGTTTTGACGGATCAGGATTCGGATTCATGAAACTGTCTCCCTGGTGTTCTCTGACGTCGGGACCAGATCCTCCAGGATCTGCCGCGTGTGCTGGCCGATCACCGGGGCGCCCAGCGGGCTCTTATAGATCTCGCCGTCGATGCGGATCGGGCACCGGGTCGTTTGCAGGCTGACTCCCTCCCGCCGGCTCACCTCCTGCACGAAGTCCAGCACCTGAAACGCCTCATGCTGGAAGAGCTGCGGCCAGGTGAACACATCGGCGCACCACACGTCGGCCGGCTCGAGAATGGCCAGCCAGTGCGCGGTGGTCTGGGTCGCCAGGTGCCGCAGCAGGTGCGACTTGATCTCATCCCGCCTGGTGAAGTGCGTCTTGGGATCGGTATAGGCCAGCAGCTCGGGACAGCCGAGCAGCTCGCCAAGCCGGGTTACCGAGCCCATCGCCAGCGCGAGGTAACCATCGACCGTCCGGTAGATGCCGTACGGCGCTCCGAGGTAAGCGTGCGCGTTGTTGATGGCGCTGCGCTCGGGCAGCTTGCCGCCATCATTCAGATACGTAGTAATCACCTCAAACTGGAAGTCCAGGAGCGATTCGAGGAGACTGACTTCGACCCGGCCGCCCCTCCCGGTGATGCCTCGCCTCACCAGGCAGGCCAGGATGCCCTGCACCAGGTGGGCCCCCGCGAACAGGTCGCCTACCGCGAGTCCAAAAGGAACCGGCGGCTGGCCGGCGTCACCGTTGAGCCAAGTGACGCCGGAGAGACTCTGCGCCAGCAGGTCTTGACCCGGTTTGTTCCGCCAGGGCCCTGTCCGGCCGTAGCCGGTGACCTCCCCATAGACGACGCGGGCGTTGTATTGGCAGACCGCCTCGTAGTCGAAGCCCAGCTTCTCCATGACGCCGGGACGGAAGTTCTGAATGACGACGTCCGCCTTCTCGACCAACCGGCGCACGGTCTCGCGATGCTCGGCTTTCTTGAGGTCCGCGGCGAAGCTTTCCTTGTTCCGGTTGATGGTGTGAAAGATCGTGCTGTCGCCGTCCAGTTCGAGGTTTGATACGTAGAGTTGGCGGCAGAGATCGCCGGTATCGGGACGCTCGATCTTGATCACCCGGGCGCCGAGGTCGGCCAGGCGAAGCGAGGCGGAAGGACCGGCGAGGAATTGGCTGAAGTCGATAACGAGTAGACCGTTCAGAGGTTTCATAGTTCCTGGGCCGCCGGCAGCAGCTCGTCGAGCCGGCGCAATGTCGCGCGGGGGTCGCCGCCCCCCCACACGTAGTTGTGAACCACGTTGCCCGCGTTGTCCTGGAAATCCAGGTAGCCGGGATACCGGGGCCTGAGGTAGGCGGCATCGAGTGTCGGGAGTGTATCGAGGAAGAAGCCTCCGCTTCGGCGGTTCACCTCTTCGTCCAGCCAGGCGCCGCGGTGTCCGGGCTGTCCGCCGGCATCGAAGTAGAGCGACCGTTGGCAATCCGGTCCGGCCACATAGCGACAGTAGTCCGCGGCGGCCTGCCGGTCAGTGCACCGGGCAGAGATCGCCAGGCCGGCGCCGCCGAGGGTGGATCGCAGCGGCCGGCCGTCGTCCAGCTTCACCAGCCCGCCGAATCGCAGCTCATGCCGGGCATATCCGCGCCTCCCATAGTTCGAGTAGCCATAGGCAAAGGGGCAATAGGCCAGCCGGTCACCCGACGACAGCGTGTTCCACACCGCGATCGGATTCCAGCCGACGGCATCCGGCGGCGCCACCGCGAGTAGATCGCGCAGCATTTCGAGCGCTTGCACGCCGATCTCCTCGGAGACCACCTCCGCCTCCCTTTCAAACGGATCTTCCCCCAGCGCGCCGCACAACATGTAGAAGTTCATCAGGGTGTCGATGGCGATTCCGGGAACGGCCACCAAGCCGCGGCGGCCGAGATCCAGCAGTTCGGACCACGTCGCCGGCGGAGTAGCTCCGGCCTTGTCGAGCAGGTCGGGTCTCCATCCGCTGACGGGCGTCGCCGCGTCGATGGCCAGCGCCCAGTGGCGGCCGGCGTACGAGTAGCTTGCGTGCGAGCGTCCCACGGAATGGACGGCCTGCTCGTGGAGGAACGAACCGGGGAGTAGATCGTCGAGCGGCGCCAGGATGCCTTTCCGGCTGGCCATTCCGATGCTTGGATGGTCGATGACGAGGAGATCGTAGCTTTCCGCGAGCCGCTCCACCGGAAAATCGGCGAACTGTTGCAGGGATCGCTTTTCCCACCGCACCTCAATATCGGGATGCAGCTCCGCGTACCGTTGCGCGGTCGCCACCATCGGAACATAGCCCCGCGTGTGATTCCACGTGATGCCGCGGAGCTCAATCATACGCCACCGGCATACCTTGCGAATCGCTCGAGGCGTACGCCGCCTCCACCAGCGCCATGGTGCGATAGGCGTCTTCGACGGAGGTGGGCAGCGTTGCGGACGAGCCGTCGAGGAAGCGCATGAGCGACGTCATGCTGCCGATGAAAGCGTCGGGAAACCAGCGGCCCTCGAGCTCGACCGGCGTCCACGCCGTGGGGCCTCCGTTCTTCAGGACGCAGTACTCGAAACTGTCCGGCATCCCGGTGGGGTAATTCATCAGAACGCCGAGCCGGGTCTTCGCTGCGCCGCGCGTGCCCTCCCACTTGACGAAGCTCTCCTGGTGTTCCGGTCCGAACACGTGGCCATGGTTCGTGGAGATCTGCACCCATTTGTCGTCTCCATAGTTCAGGATGATACTGGAGCGGGTGGAGGCGATGTCCGGCTCCGCGGGGTGCCGTACCGTGAGGGCATGGACCGCCCGGGGATCTCCCAGGAAGGACCGCACCAAATCCAGATAGTGAATCGAGTGATACACGATCTCGACGCGGGGGCGGGCGGCGAGATAGGGAAACAGGCCCCATGGTGTGTCCACGCTGATTCTGATGTCCATGCTGTGCAAATCGCCCAGCGCTCCCTGCTCGATGAGGCTGCGGGCCGCCAGAATCGCCGGCGCAAAGCGGAGCTGAAAGTTGACGATTACCGTGAGCCGCTTCCGGCGGCAGAGGTCGCGAATATCCCTCGCCTCCTCAAGACTCTCGCCCATCGGTTTCTGAATCATCGCCGGGCTGCCATCCGGCAGCGCCCCCAGCAGTTCGGGAATCGCCGATGGCTGCGTGGCGATGTCAAAAATGGCGCCCTCGGGCGCGCAGCGAATCGCTTCCTCGATCGAACCGCAGACGGTGTGGACGCCGAACTGCGAGGCCACAGTGCGGGCCTTTTCGCGGTCGATGTCGAATAGGCCGGCCACCTCGAAGCCGGCCTTGCGGTATGCGGGCAGGTGCGCGTCGCGGACGATGCCGCCCGCTCCGACCACGACGATTGGACGCCGGATCTTCGGCTGCGGGAGCCATTGCGTGATGGATTGCATTACCAAGTACCCCAGTCTCTGAATCTAGCGTGGCTATCCACAACGATACCGCACGATGTGCCGGAGCAAGAAGCGAGGCGCCGCGACCCGCGCTCCTACGCCTCCCCGCGTGGGACGATCTTGTCGAGCGCCAGGCCGTTGTAGAACCTCGCCAAGGCGGAGATGTTCCGGTGGTTGGCCGAAACCCGATCCTCTCCGGGGAAGGCTTCAATCGGTTTGCTCAAGTAGTCCTCGATGGGCAGCGGAAGCGAGTTGCTTCCCGGGATCGCGAAACCATAGAGATCGAGCTTCGCGTGACGGGGATCCGCGAGGAACGATTTGGCGTCGTGCTCTTTCCAGCCCACCAGACATTGCAACAACCGGGTATGCGCTCCCTTCATGCGGCGGGCCGGCTCCAGCAGATCGGCGCGGTAGGATTCGTTCATCAGCCAGTCGACTTCCCGCAACATCGGTGAGTTGGCCACCGTCGGGTCGTCCAGGCGGCTGCACGAAAGCCAGATGATGCAGTCCGGCTTCGCTCCTTTCGCCGCCTCGCGGATGCGCCGCCAACAACGGTCGATCGCCGCCCGCTCGTAGGTCAGCACGTCCCCGTCGCTTGGCGCACCGGCTTTCGGGAAGGGCTTCCCTGTAAGTTGCGTAAAGAGCTTCTTCTCCGACGCAATCCAGCCGTCCTTGCGCAACGCCTTGTTCGGGTTCCAGACCCAGTCGATCATGAAGCCGTCCATCGAGGTCCGGCGCAGGGCATCTTCAATGGCCCGCGCCAGGTAGTCGAGGTAGGCATCGGTGAACGGAATGTGCTGATTGGACGGTGTCCCGTAACTCAGGTCGGGGTGATCCATCGCCCACTTGGTGTTGGCCGCGGCGCAGAAGTAGCCGACCACGGTCATCCCCTTATCGTGCCCGAGCCGCACGGTCTCCGTGAGGAAGTCGTGCCGGAGCCCCGGCTGAGGCGGAACGACCCCGTTTTTGTACCACGCGTATCCGTTACACGAGAGGGCGAACGTCTGCAAGACGTTGGCGCCCAGCTTACGGTACCACTCGACGTGCTCCCGCGGCGAGGCGTCCGCCCAGTGCCCCGGTCTGGCAAACGTGTTCGGCCAGCCGTCCTGTTTGTCGAAGAGCCAGTTGAAGTCCACGCAGAAGGCCTTGATCTGCGCGGGCGTCCCGGAGCCGCGGAGGCGCTCCGAGAAACCGGCAGCGCCGGCGGCGAGGGCGCCAAGGAACTCTGTTCGTGTCCACATAACTTCTCTAGAACCGGTGATACGTTTCGTAAGCCTTTACCGGATGGACGCCTTCGAGAATCGACTTCCTCACCAGGTTCTCCGTCCGGACGACCTCTTCGGCCTTGCTGATCACCTCGTCGGCCACTTCGATGGGGATGATCACGACTCCATCGCGGTCGCCAAGAACGAAATCTCCCGGATCGATACTCACGTCGCCGATCTGAATCCGCACGTTGAAATCAGTCATCTCCCAGCGGCCCAGGATGTCGTTCGGTGTGGTGTACCGGCAAAAAACCGGAAAGCTGAGGCGTCGCATATATTCGGTGTCGCGGGCGCCCCCGTCGATGACCGCGCCGCGGGCGCCCCGGTATTTGGCGGTCTCCGAGGACAGCTCGCCGAGATGCGCCGACACCGAGTCGTTGGGCTGCGAAACCAGGACGTCCCCCGGGGCGATTTCTCCGAGCATTCTCAAGAAAGGGACGTAGACGATGTCCGGATCGGTTTCGGTCGAGGGCCGGCCGGCAATGGTCAGCGCCCGACCGGCTACGGTCCAACCCGGCATGAAGCACTGGATTTCGTGGGGAAGCACCTGCTGGTGCAGGCCCATCTCGTCCAGAATGTCGGTGACCGCTCCGGCGTAAGGAATCGCCGCCAGGCGCTCGATCAGGTCCAGGTTGGCTGCCAGTTCCGCCATACTTGCGGGTCTCCTCGAAAGGGTACAGCAGGCGAAGCCACGGCTCAATTCGAACCTCGTTAACCAAGGATTAGCGCTTGATTAAACCTTTTGGGTCCGAATTATGTTGCCTCGATCCGTTCACTGGCGGAGTGAGGCCCGCCCGTGTCCCGCCGCACCCTACCACCACCAGATCAGCACCGCCGTCAGCGCCGCCAGCGTCGCCATTTCCCACGTGGCCGGCCGCTGTAGCAGCGGCAGACCGGGCGGCTGTCCGGGGTTTGGAACCTCGCTGAATCTCGCCGGATCGGGGTGGAGATGCAGCATCCCCTGGATCCTGACGCTCACCTCCTCGGGCGCACCGGGCGCACCCAGGTCGCGGTGGTTGAGCAGGGCGGCGATCCGGCCGGCCGGTATCGGACCACGAACTTGGTTTTCGATCCAGGTGCACAGGAAGAACGCCGCCCAGGCCGTTCCGAACGACCAGTAGGGCCGCCACATGGCGTGCCCCAGGAAGACCGGCAGCGAGCCGGATAGCAGCATCAGGCACGCACCCGCCGCGAACCCGCCGGCGACCGCCGCCATCCCCGACCACCGGCTCGCTCGCGGGTAGAGAGCGCCGCCCAGGTACGGTACGGTGAGCGGCAGGAAGAGGGAACCGGTGAAGGCCAGGTAGAACGGCAGCAAGCCGCCCAAGGCCGGAATGCCGCGGGCGAAGACGGCGCCAATCACCAGGGTCAACGCCGCCGCCACCCGCGACACCCGCAAATAGTGCCGGTCGCTCGCTCCCGGCCTGACAAACCGTGCATAGACGTCGACGGCGAACAGGCCGCCCAGCGCCGTGGCGATGCCCGCTCCGGTGGACATGCTCGCCACCACGACCGCCGCCACCGAAATCCCCAGGAGTCCGGGCGGCAGGTATTCCTCCAGCAGCCGGGCATAGATGAAGTCCGCTTCCACCGAAGTGAGTTGCTCCGCGGTGAGGAGAGCGGCAAGGCCCACCAAAGTGCTGGACAGGGACACCAGGCACCATGGGATGAGCCCGGCAAAGCAGCCGTTCCGGGCGTGCACTTCCGAGCGCGCGGCCAGGAAGCGTTGAGCGACGGTCTGGTTCACGATGGGGTAGGTGAGCAATGTGAGAATGAGCCCGCCGAGGTAGACCGGGCCGGGAACGCCCGGCTCATGATGACTGGCCAGGCGCAGGTGGCCCGGATAGTCGGCCATGACTCGCGCCAGGCCGGTCCACCCGCCGAGATCGCCCCACACAAAGACGAGGACCACCACGCTGGCGACGCACATGATCGCCACCTGTGGAATCGCCGCCATCGCCACGCCGAGCTGCCCGCTCGTGAACACGTACAGCAGGGTGAGGCCCATCACCACCCAGACGGCAACCCAGAGATCCGCTCCTACCAGAACGTGAAACACCGAGGCCACCGAGTACACGACCATGCCCACCACCACTAGGCGGTAGAGCGACTGGACGATCACGCTCGTTACCCTCAGGGCCGCGTTGTACCGCAGCTCCAGGTATTGGGCGTTGGTGTAGACGCCGCAGCGGTACAGCAGCGGGACAATCCAACGCGACATGAGGATGAAGCCGTAACCTACGCCGTGCCACTGCTGCGCCAGGCTGGCTATCCCGATGCGGTACGCCTGGCCGGCCGTGGAGACGAAGTCGGTGGCGTCCAGCGCGTCGGCCGAGTGCGCAATGCCCGACTGCCACCAGTTCAACCGTTTGCCGGCCAGCAGGTAATCGGAGGTCGAGCGGACATAACGGCGGAAGTACACCCCGACTCCACTCGTTCCGGCCACCCAAACCGCCACCACGATCCAATCCAGAGCCGTCATGGATCCCCTGAGGTTTTCCGTGGCTCGCCGCACCCTCCTGGTATAATCCGCTCACGAGGCATGGAGCTGAGTCAGCTTAGAACGGTGGTCGCGCTGGCGGAGCTGTCGAGCATCTCGAAAGTGGCGGACGCCTTGCACCTGACGCCGCCGGCGGTATTCGCACAGGTCCGGCACCTGGAAGAGGAGATCGGCGCCAAGCTGTATGAACGGGTGGGCAAGCGGCTGGAGTTGACCGCCCACGGGAAACGGCTGGCGGACCGGGCCAAGGAGATCGTCAGAGCGCATGACGAAGCTCTGGCGGAATTGCAGGAGCTTCGGGGCGAATCCGCCGCCGTGTTGCGGATCGGCTGCGGGCCGCACAGTAGTGTCCACATACTTCCCTATTTGTTGCGCGTCTTCCTGGAGGGCCATCCGGGGACCGAGACCCGGTTGCTCACGGGCAGCGACGAGTTCCTTCTGCACGGCGCCCAGTCCGGCATGCTGGACGCGATCCTGATCCACCTGCCCCTGGACAAGCTGGACTTGGAGGAGCATCCCCTCTTCGTCTACAAAATGGTGTTCGTTGTCTCCTCCTCGGCTGGTCCGGGCCGGAAACGCCCGGCCCGGCTGTCGGATCTGCAGGACCTGCCTTATATCCGCTATCACCGGCCGGTGTTGGTCGATTCCGTCCTCGAAAAGCTTAGTTGCGAGGCCGGGTTTCGGCCCCATACGGTCATCGAGGGTGACAATCCCGCGTCGATCCTTGAGATGGTGAAGCTCGGTATCGGCTTCGCCGTGCTGCCGTGCTATTGTGTGGCCGGAGACGTGGCCGCCCGGCGAGTCCGGATTGTGCCTTCGGCCACGGAACAAGCCCACGTGGTCGGGCTCGCCTATCGCAAGCCACACCATCGCCGGCGTACTCTTGACGAGCTGATCAACGTAGCGGACCGATGGCGCGAGTGGTGGCCGCTGGCAGAGCATGTTTCAGCGGTCTAGGACCCCGTGGTAGAAGTCTCGAAGTCGATCCGACCGAACGGCAAATCAAGAGCTT
>CAYRPT010000047.1:0-1219 GCA_964425895.1 uncultured Solibacteraceae bacterium
ACGACGCGGGCGGTGGTCGTGGCGTCGATCTGGATCTTTGTGCTCACCTTCTTCATCGGGAAGCTGTTCGTGAGTCTATAGCGCATCATGACCGGGCCGGCATCGGGAACCATTCTGCGCTTTGACCAGGTCTCGCTCCGGTTCGAGCCGGACGAGGCCCCCGCACTCGACAGCGTGACATTCCACCTCGACGCCGGCGACTCCTGCGTGATTCTGGGTTCCGCCGGCAGCGGCAAAACGGTGTTGCTCAAATGCGCCCTCGGTCTCCTTCGGCCGGACAGCGGATACGTCCGGCTCTTCGGCGAGGACATCACCGCGATGAGCGAGAAGCGCTTGTATTCCCTGCGCGCCCGGGTGGGCATTCTATTTCAGGAGGGCGGCCTGTTCGACTCGCTGACCATCGAGGAGAATGTCGGCTACCCGCTGTTGAACCAGCCCGAGATCAACTGTCCCCCGGAAGAGGTCCATCCCCGGGTGGTATCGGCGCTCCGGTTCGTAGAGCTCGGGCACACCCTCGACAAGTTTCCCAGCGAACTGTCGGGCGGCATGCGCCGCCGCGTCGGCATCGCGCGTGCCAACGTCACGGAGCCGGCCCTGGTGCTCTACGATTCCCCCACGGCGGGGCTGGATCCGATCACCGCGCACACCATCATGGCGCTCATCCTCAAGGAGCGCGATACCCGGAATACCACCACGGTGATGGTGACGCACCGCTATCAGGACGGCTATCTGCTGGCGAATTATCGCTACAATCAGGAAACGGGCCGCGTGGAAGCCGCCGGAACAGATGGCCCCAAGAACGGCTCACGCACCAGGTACGTGGTCCTACAAGCGGGCAGGCTGGTTTTCGAGGGGTCCCAGCGGGAGTTGGAAGCTGCGACGGATCCTTACGTGACAAAATTCGTGAAAAGGGTCGTGGGATAAGAGTACCGAGATGCCGTCAAAGCAGAAGATCCGTTGGGCGCAGCTCAAGGTCGGCCTGATGAGTCTGGCCGCTCTGACTCTGATCGCGATCCTCGTGTTCCTGATGACCGGCGACCGTAAGTTTTTCGCTGACAACGTAACCGTCTTCACCTACCTGGACGACGCCGCGGCGATCGACAAGGGAGCGCCGGTGCGGCTCAACGGAATCCTCATCGGAAGCGTCCGGGACATCGGCCTGTCGGGCGAAGCGACGCCCAACCGCGTCATCAAAGTGGCGATCGAGGTGGATCGCGCC
>CAYRPT010000047.1:1229-11991 GCA_964425895.1 uncultured Solibacteraceae bacterium
ACCTCCCGCAGATCCCCACCGATTCGGAAGCGGTCATCACGTCGGAAAACGTTCTGGGAAGCAAGTACATCAATATCAAGAAAGGCCAGGGACGAACGGCTATCCAGCCCGGCGGTGAGATCCTCGCGCGGGACGTTCAGGCGTTCGAAGAACTGGTGGCGGAAGGGTACTCGACCCTGGACTCGTTGCGCAGCATCCTGCGGCGCATCGACGCGATCATCGCCGAGGTCGAGGTGGGCCGCGGCAGTGTCGGAAAGCTGCTCACCGACGACGAACTGTACAACAATCTCACCGGAACGGTGGTTGAAGCCCGAAAGCTGGCCAAGGCCATGAACGAAGGAGAGGGCACGGTCGCCAAGCTGGTGAACGACCCGGCGTTGTACAACGAGCTTCGGGACGCGATCACGCGGATCGACGGAATCATCGCCGGCGTCGAACGCGGCGAGGGAACCGCGGGCCGGCTGTTGAAGGACGAGGCGCTCTATGCCGACGTTCGGGCGTCGGTCAACGAGTTGAAGAAGCTGGTGGCCGACCTGAACGCCGGCAAGGGGACGGCCGGCAAGCTGCTGAAGGACGAGACGCTGCATAACGAGATCGCCAGCGTCGTCGCCCGGCTCGACGCCACGCTCGAGAAGGTCAATAGCGGCGAAGGAACCATCGGGCAGTTGATGGTCAACCCGCAGCTTTACGAGTCCATGAACGGCATGAGCTACGAGCTCCACGAGTTCCTCAAGGAGTTCCGCAAAGACCCACGCAAGTTCCTCCGCTTCAAGGTCTCCATCTTCTAGCGCCGGGCCGTGCGACGCACCCCATGAAAAGGCTCGTTGTCAACGCCGATGATTTCGGCTTCACACGCGGAGTCAACGAGGGCATCGTCGAGGCGCACCAGCGGGGCGTGCTGACCGCGGCCACCTTGATGGCCAACGGAGCCGCCTTCGACGACGCTGTCAAGCTGTCGGCGAGAAATCCGACGCTGGATGTCGGCTGTCACTTGGTGCTGGTCGGGGGCGAGTCGGTTCTGCGGCCCGGCCGGCCGCTGCCGGCGACTCCAGGGGAGCTTGTCCGCGCCGTCGTCTTCGGCCGGCTGGCACTGTATGAGGAATTGGAAGCCCAGGTGCGCCGAATCGTGGCGTGCGGGATTCGTCCGACCCACCTCGACACCCACAAACACACCCACCTGCTGCCCCCGGTGCTCGAAGCGGTCGCGCGGCTGGGAGCCGCATTCGCCATCCCCTGGGTACGGCGGCCCTTCGACTTCCCGATCGAGTCCGACGGAATTCCGTGGAGCAAGCGGGCGCTGAGCGGCGGACTAAGCTTCCTCCGCAGGCGATTCCACCGCACGCTGGCTCGCCACGGCTGCCGCACCACCGATCATTTCGCCGGTTTCCAATGGACGGGCAGGCTTCAAACAGCGGAGCTGAAGAAGCTGATCGAGGTGCTGCCGGAGGGGACGGTGGAGTTGATGTGCCACCCGGGCTACGTCACGGAAGAGCTTCAGGCTGCGCCGACCCGCCTGAAAGAGAGCCGGGAGGCAGAGCTCCGGGCGCTGCTCGATCCCGGGATCCGCGAGGCGCTCCGCGAGGCCGGGGTCGAACTGGTGAATTACCGCCAACTGGGAGGATTTCATGAGTGATGCTGTCTACCGGGGAAAGATCCGCATTGAGCGGGTAGGGGGGCCGGTCCGCCGGGCCTGGCTTCCGGCCGAGCCGGAACCGGTCATCTTCGGCGTGCACGGCGCCATCGCGGAGCATTATGGGGTTCCCGCCGGCGCGATTGCGCCCCACGCCACCACCATCGACTACGTGATCGCGGCCGCGGCGGGTTGACTCACGGGAACCTTCGGAGGCGCGCTGGAGGCGCGTCAGATTGAAGCGGGCGAAGGCAGGCTGACCTCGGAGGCGGCGGGCGAAGTCGAAAAGGCCGAGGACGGGGTCCTGGTGCTCCGGCGAATCCACGTCGTGTTGAATTTACGCGCCCCGGAATCCGCGCGGGCGAGCGCGGAACGGGTGCATGGGTTCTTCGCCGGTAAGTGCCCGGTTTACCGGTCGCTTCAGGGGACCATCGCGATGACGACGGAGCTGGTCTTCGACCCAACCGGATGAGGACGGGGTCGCCGCCAGACGACGCATCCCCCCTCGTTCCCTGGCTTTCAAAGGAAACGCCGGGAGACCGCTCCCGGCGTTTCCGTGACAGACTTACTCGGCGTGCACCCTGTCCACCGAGAACTGCTTACCGTCGCCGTGGCAAGCGGCGCAGCTTTCACCCAGCAGCTCGGTGGTGTTCGCCAGGGCGTGCGAGGCGGCCTGGATGCTCCCGTGGCAACCGAGGCACGCGGCCGATTCCGGCCCGACCGGGTTCAACCATCCCCGTGGATCGCTTACTTTGAGAAGGCCCTGTTGTAACGGCACCTGGTAGCTGTCGTTGACATGGCAGCCTTCGCAGTTGTTGCGCGCGCCGGGATAGCCGACGTGGCTGTAATCATGCACGGAACTGCGGAAACCGTACACGACATACTCACGGCCCAGCTCGTGGCCGGTGTGGATGCGGTGAATCATGGTCCGGAAATCGATCGACTCGTCCGGCTTAGCGCTCGCCGGCCGGACCACCGCATCGGTCTGCGAGGGGCTGTGACACATCACACAATACTCGATGGCGTTCCGGTTGTCGCCGTGCAGGCTGAGATTCGCGTGACAAGCGTTGCACTTGCCGCGGTCCACCACGGCGCGCCGCGGCTCCACCGGAGAACCGTCCGCCGAGAAGTACATCACATCGTTAAAGGCCGGGTCGCGCACCACCTGCTCCCGGACCGTACCGGGGAGCAGTGTGATCGCTTGCCGCGCCTCCACGCCAACCGCCCACGATCCCTTGGCGTCCGCGGGAATCTGTGCCGTGAACGTGTAGTTGTACCGGCCGCCGCCGCCGGTCGAGCCCGCCCGGGCATCTTCGGCAATCGGAGCCATGGGATAGTCCGTCGTCGGTCCGACCAGGAGGAAGTTCAAGCGGTCCAGTTTGGACGCGTCAAGCGGGTTGCCCTTCCCGTCCATGGCGGTGAACGACACGATCGGACTCTTCCCCGGTGCGGCGTTGGAGACGTCGGTGATGTCGATCACCGTTCCCGGAAGGTCCCGGGATTCCAAAGGAAGCGTATGGGCGCCGAGGATGGAGATATCGAACTCCAACTCGCCTTGCGGCTGGTGGCACTGCGAACACTGGTTGTCGGAGACCTGCGGCAAGCCGGCATGATTTTCACCCGTGGCGAAATTCACGTTGTCGTGGCACGAACCGCATCCCTCGCGGGTGGGCATGGTCAACCAGATGTCGTGTTGCGCGGCGCCGGAGTCCGGGTCGTGGCACGTGGTGCAGCGGCGAACATCCGGAGGATAGGCGACCTTGGAGTAGTCATGCACGCTGTTCCCAAAGCCAATGATCTGGTACGGAGTACCCGCCTGGACACTCGGCAATCCGGCGCCCATGTGGATCTTGTGGATCATGACCTTCATATCCACCGTGTTGCCGCTTTGCGGGTCGACGGACTGAGGCTGATGGCACATGATACAGCCCTCGACGGTGGTCCGCCCCGTCGAGCCGTGGAGCGCCAGCCTCTCGTGGCACGTGTTGCAAGTCTCCGTTCTCACAACGTCGCGAACGACGGTCACCGGCGAGCCGTTCGGGACGAAGTCCACGGTCTCTTCGGCCAGGTTCGTGCCCAGGTCCCACTCGGTCAGATCACGGCTTGCGCTGACGCTTACGCGATGGGACGCCGTCCGGTCGTGGCCGGTTGGCGCCTTGGTCCGAAACGTGTACTCGTAAACACCCTCGTCCAGCTTCGTCAGAACGCCGCCGGAATCGTTCGCGGCCTGGCCGATGCTGTTGACGGTGTAGGCCGTGTACTGTTTCTGGCCGTTCGGAATCACCGCCGCCGTCCACCGCATTACGACCGTGCCAGGGGTCATAATGCCCTCGCGGTCGAGGGGGACTCCACGGTCGTCGGTGAACAGCGCCGACGCCTTAATGGTTCCATCCTCGGCGATCGAGGCCTGAAGATTCGCGATCTTGAGCCCTGGCCGGACAAAGGCCAAGGTGTTCTCATCGGCAAAGAAAGCTTTGTTTCGTTTGGTATAGAGCGGCTTCTCCGCGCTGACGAGCGCCAAGGAACCAACCAAAACGGCGAGGATCAGAGCAAGCTGAATCGATTTCCGAACGGCTGTCCGCATATGCATTCCCCTATTCCTAACAGAAGAAACGGCCTAGGGCCCCGTGGTAGAAGTCTCGAAGTCGATCCGACCGAACGGCAAATCAAGAGCTTACAGGCATTCTGACAAGCCGGTACCGACTTCTGCCACGGGCTACTAGGGCCAAGATGACATCTTCGTGTATGTTGAGCAAATAGGTATCCAAACTATCACTCCTGGGACTGACCCGGCAACCGTCGACCTAATCGACTGAAATTAAAAGAGAAGAATAAGCAGATCAAGAGTCTGCCAAGGGTTCTGATCTGGCTTCGGGGCCGTGGCGCGGATCGTCCTGGGGCATCTGACCCAGAGCCAGGCAGCCCTGGGAGCCAAGTTCCGCATAGGCCGGGCGCCAATTCCCGCACGCTGTCACACTCGGCGGCCACCAAAAAAAGACAACACCCCAGGCCCCGTGGAATCCAAGAGTCATGTTGCGGAGGGAACAGGAGGCTGCGATGGACACCGACCGGGCCGTGGTTAACGCCGCGCTCGAACGTCAGCTCCCGGCAGGGTCCGGCGGGACGGTGTGTGAGGCGATGCGCTACGCGGTGCTGGGACCCGGACAGCGTATTCGACCCATCCTGTCGCTCCGGATCGCCCGGTTGCTCGACAGTTGGAGCCCCTCGGTGCTGCGAGCCGCCCTGGCGGTGGAACTCCTGCACGCGGCCTCCCTCATTGTCGATGACTTGCCGTGCATGGATGACGCGGAAACCCGCCGTGGCCGAGCGACCGTCCACCGGGCCTACGGCGAACCGATCGCGATCTTGGCGGCCTTCGGCCTCGTATCCCTCGCCGCCCGATCCGTCATGGACGGCCCGGCGATCCGCACGGAGCAGATGATCGTCTTTCAGCGCCGGTTGCTCGACGCCCTCGATGTCTCGGCGCTGCTGGGTGGCCAAGCCATGGACCTTGGCTTGTCCGGCAGCGCGGCTGATCCGAGCCTGGTCACGGAGCTCAAGACGGCGCCGCTGTTTGAACTGGCGGCCCGGGCAGGAACGATCGGAGCCGGCCTGCCCCAGGAAGAGGCAACCGCACTCCATCAGTTCGGCCGGGACTTCGGTACCGCCTTCCAATTCGTGGACGACGTCATCGACGGCGATCGAACTCACGTCCAGCCGGCGCGCGATCGATTGGCGTCCCTCAGGCTGGCCTTGAACCCTTACCGCGAGCGCGCCTATGAGCTGCTCGATCTAGTGAATTACCTTGATGCACGACTTCACTCCAGTCACAGCGACGGCGCCGGCCACGACGCGACAGCCGGCCTCCGCGACCGGGCCGCTTGAGGGCCGGCGCTCCCAACGCGACATCATCGTCGTCGGAAGCGGCTTCGGCGGTCTCGCGTCGGCTGTTCGCCTCCAAGCGAAAGGCTATAACGTACTTCTTCTAGAGGCCCGCGAACAGCTCGGCGGACGCGCGTATGTCTATCGCCAGGACGGCTTCACCTTCGACGCCGGGCCTACCGTGGTCACGGCGCCATTTCTCTTCGACGAGATCTTCGCTGCCGCCGGCCGGCGGGTGGACGACTACGTCAAGATCGTTCCCGTCGAGCCCTTCTATCGCATCGAGTTCCACAATGGACGCTGGTTCGAATACGGAGCGGACGAAGCCGAGACCGAGCGCCGCGTCGCCGCATTCTCCCCCGGAGACCTCGACGGCTACCGCCGGATGATCCGCCATACTCGCGCCGTTTTCGAGAAGGGCTTCCTCGAGCTCTCGGACCGGCCTTTTCTCCGGTTGCGCGACATGCTGCGCATTGCGCCGGATTTGATCCGGCTGCAATCGTACCGAACGGTCTACGGTTACGTCTCTCGCTACGTCAAGGATCCTCTGCTGCGGCGGGTTTTCAGCTTCCATCCTTTGCTGGTCGGAGGTAACCCGTTTCAGACGACGTCGATCTACGCTCTCATCCATCACCTCGAGCGCGAGTGGGGAGTTCATTACGCAATGGGCGGGACCGGGGCGCTCGTAGCGGCTCTCGCCCGCGTATTCGAGGAGATCGGCGGGCGGTTCCGGCTTTCCACCCCTGTCCGCGAGATCCTCATCCGCGACGGCGCCGCGGCGGGCGTGGTGACTCAGGCGGGCGAGACGATCCGGGCCGATGCCGTCGTCAGCAACGTGGATGTGGCCAACACCTACCGCAAGATGATCGCGCCCGAGCACCGCCGCAGAAACACGGACCGGCACATCGAGAGTCTCCGGTACAGCATGTCTCTGTTCGTGTTGTACTTCGGCGCCCGCCGACAGTATCCGAACGTGCGGCACCATACGATCATCCTCGGCGAGCGGTACCGCGGGCTTCTCGAGGACATTTTTGCCCGCAAGCGTCTGGCCGGCGACATGTCGCTCTACCTGCACCGGCCTTCGGCCACCGACCCTTCGATGGCGCCCCCCGGCTGCGACTGCTTTTACGTGCTGGTCCCCGTACCCAATCAGTTGAGCCGCATCGACTGGCGTGTCGAAGGCCCAAAGCTCCGGGACCGTGTCCTGCGCCTTCTGGACGATCGCTACTTGCCGGGCCTGCTCGATCACCTCGTCACCGAACGCTACATTACGCCGCTGGACTTCGAGACCACGCTCAACTCTTACCTGGGGGCCGGGTTCTCGGTGGAGCCGATCTTCCGTCAGTCGGCATGGTTCCGGCCGCACAATGAGAGCGAAGACATCCGGAATCTCTTCCTGGTGGGCGCGGGCACGCACCCGGGCGCCGGCATGCCCGGCGTTCTTTCCTCAGCCAAGATCGCGGAGAAGTTGGTATGCGAGCGGATTCCGGTCTGAGCAGCCGCTTTGCCGAGGCGGCGCGGGCCACCGCCGCCGGCTCGAAGAGCTTCTACTTTGCCACCCGGTTCTTTCCCCGCGACCTGGCGCGGGCGGCGCACTCGGTCTACTGGTTCTGCCGCCACACTGACGATCTGGCCGATGAGGCCGCCTCGGACGAAGACGGGATGCGCAACATCGAGGCGTGGGACCGCCAGGTGCGCGCCGCTCTCGACGGCGCTCCCCCGACGCATCCGGTGCTGGAGGCGTTCTGCGATACCGCCCGCCGGTTCGCCATCCCGCGGGACTATCCCCTCGAGCTGATCGAGGGAATGCGCATGGACCTCGCCCGCAAGAACTATGCGTCGTTCGCCGAGTTGCGCCTGTTCTGCTATCGGGTAGCCAGCGTCGTCGGCCTGATGATGGCGCACGTCATCGGCTTCCGCAGTCCGGCGGAGGGCTACGCCGTCGATCTCGGCATCGCCATGCAGTTGACCAACATCCTGCGGGACATCGGCGACGATCTGGGACGCGGCCGCATCTACCTGCCGGCGGACGAAATGGCCTCCTTCGGCTACTCCGGCGAAGATCTCCGCCGGCGGGTCCGCAACAGCGCGTTTCAGCGGTTGATGGAGTACCAGATCCGGCGCGCCCGCTTCTTCTACGCCGCGGCCGAGCCTGGATTCGAGCTTCTGGATCCTCGCGGACGCTTCGCCGTGGAGGTGGCCGCGCGCGTCTACCGCGCGATTCTGGACGAGATCGAGGCCCCGGGCGGCGATCCCTTCCACCGGCGGGCGGTTGTTCCGTCTTGGAAGAAGAAGTGGATCGCCCTGGAGTGTCTGGCGCGCCCCGCCGCTCGTTATTCCGCGGGACGGCTGGCGTTCTGGAGGACATCGTGAGAGCCGGGACCCAAGCGGAGACGCCGTCGCGGTCCGCCCTTGTGCCGAGGCATCCCGGCCGACGTCTTCCCTTGTTTCTTGAGGAATCGATCCGCTGTTCGTCCCTCGCCACCCTCGCCGGTCTGGCCGTCCATTACTCTGCCGCCTGGCTGATCGGGACACCCTTGCTCACTGACGCCATTGCCGAGTGGATCATGGCCCGGACTCCCTCGTCCTCCGCCGTCTGGTTGCTGACCCATCTCGGCGCTTGGGCTAAGCCGTTCGCGGCCACCGGCGGGCTGGCCGCCCTGGGGCTGGGGTGCTGGCTGGCCGCTCTGCCGCGCTTCGCCTGGCGCCGGTGGGACATCGCCGGAGCCTTGGTGATGCTCGCGGCGCTTGGACTCGGCGTCGCGTGCGGCCAGGCGTTCGGTTACATCAATCTCGAGGGCCAGCTCGCTTTCTGGGTGCCGGCGGCGGCCGTCATCCTGGTCTGCTCCCCCAGCCGGCCGCCTGCCGGGAAGCCTGTGGATCCTGGCCGGCGCCGCCTGCTCGCCTCAGCAGCCCGCTCTTCCCTTCCGGTTGTCATGGGCGCGGGTGTCGCCGGGGTCGCGGTCGAGAGCTTCTTCCGCAACGAAGCACTGGCCGCCAGGGCCGTCGAGCCGGTCCCCCTCTTTCCGTTCCAGCCCCCGGCCGACACCTTCAGCGAAGGTCTGGCGCGCCCCCCGATCACACCGGTCAAGGCGTTTTATGGCATGAGCAAGAACACCGTCGATCCGGCCATCGATCCGTCAACCTGGTGCCTGCGAGTGACTGTAAACGGTCAGAAATTCCAAGAGTACCGATACAACGAGATCCTTTCCCTGCCTCGGGAGAACCAGTTTGCCTCACTCCGCTGCGTGAGCAATAACCTCAAGTCGAACCTGATGGGCACCGCGCTATGGACCGGGATCCGGCTGGCGCAACTGGTAGACCGCACTTCCCTGCCCCCGGACGTCGTCGAGGTCGCGGTTATCGGCGTTGACGGACACGGGGACAGCTACCCGCTCGACTACGCCTTTTCGCGCGCCGTCATGCTCGCTGTGGGAATGAATGGCGAGACGCTCAACCGTACGCACGGATTTCCGGTGCGGTTGATCACCCCGCGCTACTATGGTTTCAAGCACGTTAAGTGGGTCGGCGAGATCGCTTTCGTCCGTGAGCCCTATTGGGGCACCTGGCCGAAGATGGGTTACACCAGAGATCCGGTGATCCATACGGTTTCCTTTATCGACAACGTCGTCCGCGATGGCGATCTCCTGCGGCTCGGCGGAATCGCCATGACCGGGCACGACGGGATCCGGCGCGTCGAGGTCCGCGCCGATGGAGGTCCGTGGACCGCGGCGGAACTGGAGCCCCCTTTGTCACCCTACACCTGGACCCGCTGGAAGGCGGCGATCCGGGCGGCCGAGGCGCACCAGGTGGAAGCCCGCGCGTTGGATGGCCGGGGCGACTGGCAAGCCTCAGAGGAGGGGCCGCTCTTCCCCACCGGAATCAAGGGCCCAACCATCCGCATGCTGACATGAACGCCCCGATTGCCGTCCTGCTCGTCGCCGCCTCCATCGCCTACTTTCTGTGGCGTTCGAGGCGGAACTACCTCGCCCTGCCGGAACTCGCCGCGGCGCTGGTGTCTCCGGAGCCGCCGGACGTCACCGTCGTCATCCCGGCGCGCAACGAAGAGGGGCGCGTTGGCCGCGCCGTCAGCAGCTTTCCTGGGGCCCGGGTGGTGGTGGTCGACGACGGCTCGAGCGACGGAACGGCCCACGAAGCGCGTAACGCCGGCGCCGAAGTGATGGCGGCGCCGCCCCTCCCGGAGGGCTGGCTGGGCAAGCCTCACGCCTGCCGGACCGGCGCCCGCGCGGCGGCCACCGAGTGGATCCTGTTCGTTGACGCCGACACTTGGTTCCGGCCGGAGTTCCTGTTCTCGGCCGTGCGCTACGCCGGGGACGAGTCGCTCGACATGCTGACCGTATTCCTCCGCCAGGAACGGAAGTCGCTCGCGGAACGGATTCTCCTGCCGTACGCCCTCGCCTTGTACTTTTGCGGGGTCAGCGCGCGGGGCGTCAACTCGCGGACATCCCGCGACGCTCTGGCCAACGGTCAGTGCCTGCTGGTCCGCCGCGAGGCCTACGAGCGCATGGGGGGCCATGGGGTGGTGGCCGACAGCGCCATCGAGGACGTGGCTCTGGCCCGCGCCGCCAAGCAAGCCGGCCTCGCCCTCAGGGTTGTCCGGGCCGAGCACCTCGGCTTCGTCCGGATGTACGATGGTCTGCGCTCGATCTGGCAGGGTTTCCGCAAGAACTCGTTCCGGTTCCTGCTGGTGAACCCCGCCGGCGGGGCCGCGGTGATAGCGGCTTCGATTGCGCTCGCCTCGTATCTCCCGGCGCTCGGAGTCCTGCTGGCGCGGGAACTGTGGCTGACGGCGGCGCTGTTCGCGCTCCTGCCGTCGGCGATGCTCGCCTCCTGGTATGGCGGCTTCGCGCCGGCGCTGGGGGCTCCGGTGGCTATTTACCTGTTCCAGGCGATCGCCGTCGACGGTATGTTCGCCACCCTGTTGAGGCGGAAAGTCCTATGGAAGGGGAGGCAGGTCTGATTCCGTGGAGCGACACTACCCGGTGCCGTGGCGGCAGGTGGCGGCGCTGGCGCCGTTCATCCGGCGAAGACAGGGCGCACCGGTGGATCGCCTGTGCGCCGAGATCGCCGCACGAATCGATCCCCCGCCCGTGATTCACCAAGCGGCGTTGCTACCCTCTGCCCCCCGGTTTCTCCTCGTAGCCAACCACTACCAGCGCCGTGGGTTATGGATCGTGCATCCCGCCTCGGTGCTGACCGAAGCGCTCCGAACCCACTACGGGCTTCCCA
>CAYRPT010000048.1:0-11928 GCA_964425895.1 uncultured Solibacteraceae bacterium
GGCGGGGCGGCAGGGCTCGTGGCGAGGCCGAACAGCGAAAACCCGAGAAGCACACCCGAAAACCACACCTTGACATTGTTCGCGGGACCGAAACATTATCGAAAGGGCTCAATGCGTATTCCGCCAAAAAGGAACCCGTCGCGATGAACTTCCAATCACTCGGACTTCCCTTCGGGGATCACGACCTCGACGAAGCGTGCCAGATCCTTGGCGCCACCGAGTCGGAGGTCTGGGCCGTGCTGAGCGTGGAAACACGCGGCTTCGGGTTTCTACCGGACCGGCGCCCGCAGATCCTGTTCGAACGCCACCATTTCCGGCGCCTGACCGGGGGCCGCTTTGACCAGAAGCATCCCGACATCAGCGACCGGAGGCCGGGCGGCTATGCCGGCGGCGCCGCCGAGTTCGAGAGGCTTGAGAAGGCGATGGCGCGAGACGGGAAGGCCGCGCTCCAGAGTGTTTCCTGGGGAATCGGCCAGATCATGGGCTTCAACTTCAAGGCGGCCGGCTTCGCCTCAGTGGAGTCGATGGCTAAGGCCATGGTGCGCGGTGAGCGCGAGCAGTTGCTGGCCGTGGCCAGCTTCGTCAAATCGAGCGGCCTGGATGTTCCGCTGGCGCGGCGCAACTGGGTGGCTTTCGCCCGCGGTTACAACGGTCCCGACTTCAAGAAGAACGAATACGACACACGCCTGGCCGCTGCTCACGCGCGGTTCTCGGTCATACTCCCCGATCTTGGCCTTCGTACCGCTCAGGCGGCCCTGCGGTATCTTGGCTACGATCCCGGACCGGTGGACGGTCTGAGGGGCCGTTTGACCCGGGCGGCGCTCCTCTCCTACCAAGAGGAGCGGGGACTTACTGTGTCGGGGGACCTCGGCGAGGAAACCGAGGAACGCCTGCTCGCCGAGGCGTTCCCCGAATAGCGGACGGCGCCGGGTTCAGGGGGGGCGCCCTCAGCGGGCCATCTCGTCCAGCTTGCTCTTCATGACGTCCACCAGCTCTTGCACCGCGGCGGCGCTCTTATGGAGCTCGGCGCGTTCGTCCGCGGTGAGGCTCAGCTCGTAGATCTTTTCAATGCCGTTTGCTCCGAGTTTCACCGGTACACCGACGAACAGGCCGTTGATGCCGTATTCGCCTTCCAGGTACGCGGCGCACGGCAGCACCTTCTTCTTGTCCTTGAGAATCGATTCCACCATCTCCACAGCCGCCGAGGAGGGAGCGTAGTAGGCGCTGCCCGTCTTCAGATATTTCACGATTTCGCCGCCGCCAAGGCGGGTACGGGTGACGATCTGATCGAGCGTCTCCTTGTCCAGCAGGTCGGACACGGGGATGCCGGCGACGCTGGTGTAGCGGACCAGCGGCACCATGGTGTCGCCGTGGCCACCAAGGACAAACGCCACGACGTTTTCCACCGACACGTCGAGCGCTTGGGCCAGGAAGGTACGGAAGCGCGCCGTGTCAAGGATGCCGGCCATTCCGATGACCTTGTTCTTGGGGAAGCGGCTGGCAGCCATGGCCACGTGACACATCGCGTCCAGCGGGTTGGTGACGAGAATCAGGAACGCGCCCGGCGAGTGTTTCGAGGCCTCCGCGATACAGCCGTTCACGATTTCGAAGTTCTTCCACAGCAGATCATCGCGGCTCATTCCCGGCTTGCGGGGGAAACCGGCAGTCATGACGATGATATCGGAGTTGGCCGTGTCCTTATAGTCGTTGGTGCCGACGACCTTCACGTCGGAACCTTCCACCGGGCAAGCTTCGAGGATGTCCAGGCTCTTGCCCTGCGGTATTCCTTCGAGGATGTCCACCACGACCACGTCGGCCAGCTCTTTGTCCGCGAGCCGGACGGCGCAACTGGCGCCGACGTTGCCCGCGCCAATGACGGTAACTTTCTTTCTCATTGCGCTCTCCTTATGAAAGATTCGCCCGCCGGGCGCCGGCAGTTCGTCTCCAACGCGAACCCGGCGCCAGCGGGAATGACCAAATCAGAAGCCCTCTCCCGTTGATCATCGAGCGGCTCCCGCACACGCGGGCAGTCAGCGGCAATGGACGGGAGTCATTGACTACGGATTGTCCGGCAGCTTGCAGGCTGCTGAAAACGGCCCTGGCAAGTTGCATGGCAACCCCGCCACGCACCGCAAGTGGCTGGGTGCTCGCGGCGGGGCAGGCTGCTTCGCTTGCCGGGGGCGTCATATCGGACCTTCTTCCGCGACGTGCCAACCGCTCAAGACATGTTGGCGACGATCGCGGCGGCGAATTCGCTCGTCTTGACCTTGACCGCACCTTCCATCTGGCGGTGCAAGTCGTAGGTGACCTTCTTTTGCCGGATCGTTTCGGTGATTCCAGCTTCAATGCGCTCGGCCACTTCGTGCCAACCCATGAAGCGAAACATGAGCGCGCCGGACAGGATCAAGCTGGACGGGTTGATCACGTCCTGGTCGGCGTACTTCGGGGCCGTGCCATGCGTGGCCTCAAAGACGCCGTGCGCGTCGCCGATGTTGGCCCCGGGAGCCATGCCAAGTCCACCCACCTGGGCTGCGCAAGCGTCCGAGAGGTAGTCACCGTTGAGGTTTGGCGTCGCCACGACATCGTACTCGTCCGGGCGGAGCAGGACCTGCTGGAACATCGAGTCGGCGATCCGATCCTTGATGAGGATCTTGCCCTCGGGCAGCGCTCCCTTGAGATCCGATTCAGCGATCACGGTGTCGCCGAACTCTTCGCGCGCCAGCTCGTAGCCCCAGTCCCGGAACGCGCCCTCAGTGAATTTCATGATGTTGCCTTTATGGACCAGTGTTACGCTCTTCCGCTTGTTCTCCATCGCGTATTGGATGGCCCGGCGGATCAAACGCTTGGAGCCGGTGACGCTGATCGGCTTCACCCCGATGCCGGAATCGGCCCGGATCTTGCAGCCCATCGTGCTGTTCAGAAAGTCGATCACCTTCTGTACTTCGGGCGTCCCTTGTCTCCACTCGATGCCGGCATAGACGTCCTCGGTGTTCTCGCGGAAGATGACCACGTCCAGCAGCTCCGGCCTCTTCATGGGCGACGGCACACCCGGGAAGTAACGCACGGGCCGCAGGCAGACATAAAGATTCAGCACCTGGCGCAACGTGACGTTCAGGCTGCGGAAGCCGCCGCCGACAGGCGTGGTGAGCGGGCCCTTGATCGCGACCCGGTATCGCTTAATGGCCTCCACGGTATCGTCCGGAAGCCAGTTGCCGGTCTCCTGGTGCGCCTTCTCGCCGGCCAATACCTCGTACCAGACGGCGCGGCGCCGGCCGCCATACGCTTTCTCGACGGCGGCGTTGAACACCGCGTACGCCGCCTTCCAGATGTCCCGGCCGGTGCCGTCACCTTCAATGAAAAGAACGATGGGGTTATCGGGCACGACGAACTTCCCGTCCCGGGCCTGGATCGGCTCGCCGTCCGCGGGGACCGGTCTGTTGTTGTATGTCTCCATGCATCCTCCATGCGACGCGCCACGGTGTCCGTCGCGTGCTGCGTTTGGTATTCGGGAACCGCGGGAGCCGGCCTGGCCGCGCTCGCAGTTCATCATAACAGCGGAGGGAACACGCCAGCCTTGCACGGGCGCGGGCCGCGCCCTCCGACGGCTCCAACTATACTATTCCGGATAATCAGAGTCAATCATCTTAAGATTTCATGGTATACTGTGGCCGCGTTCTCGATGCGGGCGGATTTCGCATCCGCGCGGTCGTGAAGCGCCCGGCAGACGAATTATCGGCTGAAGGGGGACGGCACAGTGGTTCATGCGACACCGGGACCGCGGCATCCGGGACCCCGCGGTTCGTGTAGCCCGACGCCCCTCCAATCCGCCCGCCGGCCCGGCCCGCTCCTTCCCGCGCGAGCCGCACCCCTTCCCCGGAGGTCCGGCGCCCCAGCCCGGCCCGATCCATCGCGCCGCGGCGCCGCCGCCTTCCGGAAGAGCAGTAGCAGGGGGCAGAATCTTTTTCCACAGGGAGACTAATGTATGGAGCCAAAGAACACGTTCACCATCACGGATAACCGAACCGGCAAGAGTTACGAGATCCCGCTCGTCAATGGCAACGTACGGGCTATGGATCTGCGGCAGATCAAAGTTAACCCCGAAGATTTCGGGACGATGGCCTATGACCCGGCGTTTACCAACACCGCTTCGTGCCGCAGCGCCATCACCTTCATCGACGGCGACAAAGGCATCTTGCGGTATCGCGGGTACCCGATCGATCAGCTTGCCGAAAGCTGTTCGTTCCTCGAAGTCGCCTATCTCATCATCCACGGCGAGTTGCCTACCCGGGAACAATACGACGAATGGCGGAACCACATCATCCTCCACACGATGGTGCATGAGAATATCAAGAAGCTGATGGAGGGTTTCCGCTACGACGCCCACCCGATGGGAATGTTTGTCAGCTCGGTGGCCGCGCTCTCCACGTTCTACCCCGATTCGAAGAACGTACGGGATCCCCAGCAGCGCATGCACGACATCTACCGCCTCATCGCGAAGGTGCCGACCATCGCCGCCTGGGCCTACCGCCACAGCCAGGGGCTGCCGTACGTTTACCCCGACAATGACCTGCGCTACACCGCCAACTTCATGAACATGCTCTGGCGCAAAGTGGAGCCGAAGTACGTGGCGAATCCGATCCTCGCCCGCGCGCTGAGCGTCCTGTTCGTTCTGCATGCCGATCACGAGCAGAACTGCTCGGCCAACGCCATGCGCTCGGTGGGCAGTTCCGAGGCCGATCCCTATGTCTGCGCGGCCGCGGCGGCCGCCGCTCTCTCCGGTCCGCTCCACGGAGGCGCCAACGAGGCTGTTCTGCGGATGCTCGGCGAGATCGGCTCCAAGGATCGGATACCCGAGTACATCAAGAAGGTCAAGGACGGCCAGTTCCGGCTGATGGGCTTCGGGCACCGCGTCTACAAGAACTACGATCCGCGCGCTCGAATCATCAAGCGGACCGCCGAGGAGGTCTTCGAGGTCACCGGCCGCAACCGCCTCCTGGACATCGCCATCGAGCTTGAGCGCATCGCCCTGGAAGACGAGTACTTCGTCAAGCGGAAGCTCTATCCGAACGTCGACTTCTACAGCGGCATCATCTACCAGGCGATGGGCTTCTCGCCGGACTACTTCACCGTACTGTTCGCCATCCCGCGCACGGTGGGTTGGCTGGCCCAGTGGCAGGAGCTTCTTGAAGACAAGGAGCAGAAGATCGCCCGGCCGCGGCAGGACTACGTGGGCTACGGCGAGCGCACTGTCGTACCGATGGATCAGCGCCAGGCGCCGGCGCCCGCCGCCGTCTCCTGACAATCCGCGCCCCGGCGGTCTATCCGTTCTTCCGGCCCGGCGCCACGCGGTCCAGACCCGGCGCCGGGCCGAGGGCATCTTCGAGGGCAGCGCCCAGATCAAGGATCCGGCGCTCCGAAAACGGCGGACCAACGAGCTGGAGGCCAATGGGCAGCCCACTCGAATGCATTCCACAGGGCATGGAGAGCGCCGGCAGTCCCAACACGTTGAATCCCCGGACGAGGCGGGTGGAAGCCAGCCGTACATCCTCCAGCCGGCCGCCAGTTTCTACCTGCGCCTGGCCGATGCGCGGCGCCGGAATGGGCGTCGTCGGCGTCAGCAGGGCGTCCACCTCGCGCCAGACTCGACGAAACTCCTGCTGCATCAGGCGCCGCAGCCGCTGCGCCTGAATGTAGTCGGTGGCCGGTATCAGCCGCCCCGTGTCCAGCAAGGCCAGCACGTCCGCGCCAAACCGGCTTCGGTCTTCAAGATAGGGTTCCATAACGGTGGAGGCCTCGGCGAGCAGGATCACGCGTCCCACCGTGTTGATGGCGCCGAAGTCGGGCAGGCGCACCGGGATCACCTCGGCACCGAGTTCCGCTGTCACCTGCGCAGCGCGGCGGACCGACTGTTCGACCTCGGCATCAATCCGCTCAAGAAAGACCTCCTCGGGAACCCCAACCCGCCGCCCGCGGATCGAGACCTCATCGCCCGGCAGGTAATCCCCGATGGCGGCGGAGCTGGAGCTCTCATCGCGCGGATCATGCCCGGCCAGCGCGTTGAGCACAACCGCGGCGTCGCGGACGGACGCCGTTAGCGGACCCGCGTGGTCGAGCGTGAAATCGAGCGGCATGATGCCGAACCGGCTCACGCGACCGGTGGTCGGCTTGAGGCCCACAACGCCGCAGAAAGCGGCCGGAATGCGAATGGAGCCCCCCGTGTCCGTGCCCAGAGCCGTGAAGGCCAGCCCCGCGGCCACCGCCACCCCCGAGCCGCCGCTCGACCCTCCCGGGATGCAATCCGTATGCCACGGATTGCGAACGGTGCCGAAGTGCGGGTTATTCGAGGTGATGCCGTAGGCCAGCTCGTGCATTGCCGTCTTGCCCAGCAGCACCGCTCCGGCATCCCGCAGCCTCTCCACCGCCGCCGCATCGTAGTCGGGCACATGGTCGGCAAACAGCGCCGATCCGCAGGTCGTGCGGACCCCGCGGGTGCAATAGACGTCCTTCACGGCGACGGGGACGCCGTGGAGCGGGCCGCGATACCGTCCACTCGCGATTTCCTCATCACAGCGCCGCGCGTCCGCGAGCGCGCTTTCGGCAGTGACCGTGAGGAAGGCATTCAACCGCGGATTATCCGCTTCAATCCGCTGCAGGCACGCGGCGGTAAGCTCGGCCGACGAAACTTTCATCCCCCGCAGGAGTCCGGCTGCTTCCGTGATGGTCATTCCTCGTCCTCCGGAAAACGCAGGCTGGCATAGGCCGGCTCAGTCTCGAGCGGAATCGTTTTGACCAGCGGCCGGAACTCCGCTTCGATCCGGTCGAGCGCCGTGGCCGCCAGCTCGACATCCTCCAGCGGAATCGGCAAGGAGAGAGCGGCTGCGAGTTGCTTCCAGTCTTTCATGTCCTGCCCATTCTAGCGACCCGCTCCGCTCGGCGGGCGCTGACCGCTTACCCGCCAGGCCGTTCGCGGTCGGCCGTGGTTTGGTAAACCGCCAACGCCAACTGGTGTGCTTTCCGGGAGCTTTCGACGATCAGCCGTCAGCATTCAGCTTCCGGATGAGCGCCGTCCGCAGGCATGCCCGGCGGCCAGCGGCGAGCCACGAAGGCCGCCCAGGGCGGCCAGCAAGGGCGGCAAGGCCGCGGCGGACATCGTCACGCGCGCCACGGCCACGGCTGCCGCGGAGCGGCGGCGCAACGGGCCCGCTCCACCCCGCCAAAGTCCGGGGCTCCGGCCTGGCCTGCCCAGTAGGGGTGGCGCGGCGGCGCCAGGACGACAGGGATCATTCCAGCCTTTGGCAGGCGGTCTCCACATCATCGACAAACTCGAACACGGTATCGAGCCGCGTCACACGGAATCCCTCCCGCACGACGTGGCTCGCAGCCGCCATGCACAATCGTCCTCTCGCCGTCATCACTTTGTTGAGACAGGCAATGAAGCGGCCGATGCCGGTGCTGTCCAGGTGCTTGACGCCCGACACATCAAAGACGATCCGCTTCTTACCGGCAGCGAGCAAGTCATCGACGAGCGTCTCGATGGCCGCGCTTTCGTTCCCCAGCATGACTCGCCCGGCCACGCTGATGACCACGATGCCGTCCGCCCGTTCTTGGTGGCTGATTACGATTTCTGCTGCCATCGGCTTCCCCGGGGCAGCCTCGCCAACTCCGGCGGAGCCGCCTTCGTATCCATAACATCGTACGCCAAAGCAATGCCTCTGGTTCCCCACCGGCGGCGGACACAACCGGAATCCGTCCGCAAGGCGGCCGGCAGGCCGGATTTCGCGGTTTGGGGGATACGAAAAACGCGCTCGAGGCCGGTGAGCGGGTTGGAGCGGTGTCGTTTGCGGCTGACAATGGTGGCTGACTGGTTGGCGCGTCCGCCGGGGCCGATTGTCGAGCGCGCCTCCACCCGGAAGCTTTCAACCAGCGCTTACAGAGATGACGTGAGGAGCACACCGGAACCGCGGCTCCGAACCCGGATGACCGCCTGCCATAATGGGAGTTCGGCCGAATCGCAGCCGAGCGGATAACAGCCAGTGGAGCCGGAGACCGAAATCGAACAGTTGCAGGCACGGCTGGAGGCGTGCCAAAAGCGGCTTATCGAAGCCCACCAATTGGCTGTCGTCGGGGAACTGTTGGCCGGCATCATTCACGAAATCAACACGCCCATTGGCTCGATCCTCACCAACAACGAAGTGAGCGCCCGCTCTCTGGAGCTGTTGCGCAGACTGATCGAGGAGGCGCAGGCCAAAGGTGCGGCTCCGCCCGCACGGGCCACCAAGCTGCTCTCGACGCTCATCAGCCTCGCGGCCGTGGACAAAATCGCGTGCGAGCGCATCATCTCCGTCATCCGCGGTTTGAAAACGTTCGTTGGCGGGTACAGCCGGGAATACGTCGAGACGAGCCTCAACGACATCCTCGAGAAGACCCTCAAGCTCGCGCACTGCGAGTTCCGGCGCCGCATTCAGGTGGAAACCCACCTTGGCGAGCTGCCGACGATCGAGTGCGAGCCCCAGCAACTCGGCCAGGTCTTCCTCAATCTGCTGGTCAACGCCGGGCAGGCAATCGAGGGGGAGGGCAAAGTGGTCATCCGCACCGAGCTCGACGGCGAGTTCGTCCACGTTTCCATCGCCGACAATGGTTCCGGCATCCCTCCGGAGCATCGCGACAAGATTTTCTCGAGTGGCTTCACCACCAAACCGTCCGGGGTCGGCACCGGTCTTGGGCTGTCCATCTCCCGGGACATCATCGTCAACGGCCACGGCGGCGCGATCGACTTCGAGAGCGAAGTTGGACAAGGAACGACGTTCCACATCCGGATTCCGGTGTCGCGCGCCGGGGGAGCGGGGAAAGCCGCGGCCGAAAGCAAGTGAGGTATCGAACGAGTGAACTCCAACACCCAATCGAACGTTGTCATTGTCGATGACGAGGACATGGTCCTCACAAGTCTCAACGCTTATCTGACGCTCGAAACCGACTACAGTGTAGCCCCGTTCACCGATATCGAGGAAGCGCTTGCTTATCTGAAAGAAACGCCGGTGGATGTGGTGATTTCGGATTATCTCATGCCCAAGATGAACGGCATCCAGTTCCTGGGGATGGCGAAGGATCTGCAACCGGAGGCCGCCCGGATTCTGCTCACCGGCCACGCCGACAAGCAGAGCGCCATCGAGGCCATCAACAAAGTCGGCCTGTTCCAGTACATCGAGAAGCCTTGGGACAATGCGGCGCTCCTGCTGGTGATCCGGAACGGGAGCGAGCGGACCCAACTCCTCCGCAGCCTTCAGGCCAAAATTCAGCAGCTTGATGAGGCGCACAGCAACCTGAAGACCACCCAGAGCCGGCTCATTCAGGCGTTCTTGTAGCCCGGGAGAGGGGCCCCGCACATTGCAGCCCGGATGGGGCGTCTAGCGTCCGGCGGTGTCCCGCCGCATCAAAACCATCTTGAGAATCGGCGGTGTGACCAGCGTGCTGACGATTACCATGACGACCATGGCGGACACCGTATCCGAAGAGAAAACCGGCTTGCCGCCCACCGCCAGGCTCGCCCCAATGGACGTGAAGATCAGGCCCACCTCGCCACGGGGAATCATGCCGATTCCCACCGCGAGCCGGTCCACGCCCCGCTCAAGAACGCCGAGCGCACAGACCTGCTTGCCGAGAATTGCCGCCACGGTCACCACGGCGGCAAAACCGAGAACGTTCCCCGAGGCAAAGGCCGTGAGGTCGACGCGGAGCCCCATCACGATGAAAAAGATGGGGGTGAGGACCGTGACCAGCGGCTTGATCATGGCATCGATCGGCATCTCGCAGCGCTCCCGGTACATCTTGTAGTCGCTGGGTTCGAGCACCAGCCCGGCGGCGAAGGCCCCCACAATCGGCGCCAATCCCGCAAGTCCGGCGCACGCGGCCAGCACGAAGCAGAAGCTGAGCGCGATGACGAGCGGCATGCCCGGCACTCGGAACCGTGCCCCGGCTCGGATGGCGTTGAGATGCACATGGCGGCCGATCACGATGGCGCCGGCCAGAAATCCGATAGCCTTCAAGATGATCCAGACCACTGTGCCCGCGCCCAGGCCTCCACCCGAGACAGCCGCCATCGAACTGACGATCCCCGAGATGACCGCCAAGACAATCAATCCTAGAACGTCATCGACCACGGCGGCGCCGAGGATAATCCGCCCCTCTTTCGTATCCACCTTCCCCAAATCCCGGAGTACCCGCGCCGTGATGCCCACGCTCGTGGCAGCCAGGGTGCTGCCCACGAAAAGGTGAACATACCAGGGCTCGGAGGCAAGGAAGTACACCGAAACACCATAGCCGAGCAGAATCGGAACGATCACGCCCAGCGTGGCGACCACCAACGCCGACAACCCGACCTCCAGCAATTCACCGAGCCTGGATTCAAGGCCAACTTCGAACAAGAGTAGAATGACGCCGATTTCGGCGACGGCCTGAAGACCGGCGTTGTCCTTCATCCGCTCGACAAACATCAGGCCCGCCAGCCCCAAGCCGCTCAGCGTGATGCCGGCCACCAACTCGCCCAGCACGGCCGGCTGGCGCATACGTTCGAATAGCTCGGCGCCGAGCTTGGCGGACAGCATCAGCACCACCAGGCTCAGGAGGCCCACCGCGACACCGTCGCCGGAGTGCCCTCCGCCCCCCTCCGCACCACGGGCGCACGAGGCCGCTAGCAACACGGCGCCGGCGAGGGACAGCGGGACTCTTCGGGTCAACGGGATCTCCTTCTGTTAGCCCAAGTTCGTCACGGCGAACTTGCGTTAGCGAAGCCGTGCGGGCGGCGACGACTCTTCATTATGCCAGCCCAGCCGGCTCAGCCGGCTGTTGCTGATGCCGTACCGCGACGCAGGCCGGAGTTCCTTCATCGGATGATCCGGATGCCGATACCGATATTGGATAGGAGACGCTCAACGGAGGGCGGCGGCCAGTCAGGCCCGATCGGCTGTCAATCGCGGGACAAGGCAACCCGCGTCCCTGTGGTCAAGACTCCTGGACGGCTGGCGCCAGACCCCGGGCGCCGCCGGTGGGAAGCGCCGGCCGCGCCACCTTGCAGAGTTCGTAGGCTTTGTACACTTCCACAAAGATACGGTCCCAGCACTTGAGATACAGCCGGCGGTGCCCATCCGCTGCCGCAGTTCCGGATCGTTCTTCAGTCGGACCACCGCGTCGACGAACTGTTCGTCGGAAGCGGCGACGAAACCGGTGACGCCGTTCTCGACCAGGAACTGCGGGCCGCCTTCGTTCGTCACCACCGTCGGCACCCCGGACGCTTGCGCCTCCTGGACGACCTGGCCGAATGTATCGGTGCGGGAGGGGAAAACAAATACGTCAAAGTTGGCGTAGGCGCGCGCCAATTCGTCGCCATGAAGCACCCCGGCGCAGACGCCGCGCCGGACATTCGCCTCGAGCCACCTCCGCTCTTTGCCGCCGCCGACAATGACGATGCGGAAGTCGCTTAGTCCGGCGGCTTCCAGAGCCGTCTCCAGCTTCGCCAGGAAGCGAACGTTCTTCTCGGGCATCAGTCGGCCGACGAACCCGATGGTGAAGGTCTCGTCCGCCCGCTCCCGTTGCCCGGGATGGAACTGCTGCATGTCCACGCCGCGTCCCATGTAGAACGTCGGCCGCCCGGTGCGAGTGCGCAACAGATCCACCAGCTCCGGGCTCGGCGCCAACAAGACATGTCCGCGGCCGAAGAACCACAGCACGCGATCCAGCAGGAACTTCTCCACCGAGCGCTCCACCGAAGTCCGCACCGCATCGGGCAAGGCCCTGAGCGACCTGCCGATGCGGCGGGCGGCGAACTCGTGGAGGTTCGTATGCCAGGAAAGAACGAGGGGCACCTTCAGCACCGCGGCCGCGATCGCGCCGAGGATACCCGCGTCTCCCATGCTGATGATGTGAACGAGGTCC
>CAYRPT010000049.1:0-11840 GCA_964425895.1 uncultured Solibacteraceae bacterium
ATCGTCGATGAGAGTGTCGAAGCATCCGTAACCGGGGATTAGCCCGCCGGGCGGTTTTCCCCCTTCGAGCGGGCACGGGCACACGACGGGCAGGAGTTGGTGATGGGGTTTCTCAAACAGGACATTTGGTACGCGGTACGGGGGCTGAAGACGCATCCCGGTTACGCCATCGCGGTGGCGGTGGCCCTGGCTCTGGGCATCGGGCTCAATACCGCGATCTTCAGCGTGGTGGACGTGTTGATGTTTCGCCCGCTGCTGCTCGAAGACATGGATCGCCTCGTCCAGGTGGACTTCGCGAACCGAAACAGACCGACGGACATCTCGTCCGCCACCGCGAAGGACTACTACGAATGGTGCGAGACAGCCTCCAGCTTCGATCGGATCAGCGCCTTCGACAACTGGGACGCGGCCTTGACCGGTGCGGGAGAGCCGGAAAGCGTTCGCGCCTACCGGGTCACCTGGGAGTTCTTCGAGACGCTCGGGGTCCGCCCGGCGCTGGGGCGCGGCTTCCGCGAAGAGGAGGACGCCCCGGGGAAGCACCGCGTGGCCGTTCTGAGCCACGAACTCTGGGAGCGGCGATACGCCGCGGACCCTGGGATGCTGGGGCGAACGATCGAACTTGACGGGGGCGCTTTCGAGGTCATCGGGCTGGCTCCACGGCAACTGCGCTACCCGCCGCCGGCGGATCTGTGGGTCCCGCTGGCGCTAACGCCGGAGGAGCGCGAGGACCGCAACAACTTCTGGATCCGGCAGGTCGCCCGGCTGAAACAGGGCGTGCCGCTCGAGCAGGGGCAAGCCGAGATGCGGGCCGTAGCCGACCGGACCTCGCGCCAGTTTCCCGACACCCATAAGAACCTTATCATCCGAGTGGATCCGCTCCGGATGTCGGTGAGCGGAATCCTTACGTCGCGCTACTCGGAGCTCCTCCTCTATGCGGTCGGCTTTGTGCTGCTGATCGCGTGTCTCAACGTGGCCAGCCTCCAGATAGCCCGGATCAGCGGCCGGGCCCGCGAACTGACCATACGCACCGCCCTGGGCGCGAGCCGCTGGCGGCTGCTGCGGATCGTCTTGGCCGAGAGCGTGTTTCTGGCCGTTGCCGGGGCCGCGCTGGGGCTGGTGTTCGCCCAGTGGAGTGTATTCCTTATCAAGGCCGGCATGCCGCCTGAGGTCGAGCAGCACCTGCCAGGGTGGAGCCGCATGGCGGTCGACGGCCGCGCGTTGGGCTTCACGGTTCTGGTCGCGCTGTGCGCGGGGGTCGCGTCGGGCTTGATTCCGGCCGTGCTGGCCAGCCGGATCAACATCCAGGATGGACTGCGGCAGAGTTCCCGCGGAAACACAGCGAGCCGCGGGCGGCAGCGTCTTCGGAGTATCCTGTCGGCCGCGGAGATCGTACTCGCCCTCGTCCTTCTGGTAGGCGCCGGCTTGATGGTCCAGGGCTTCCAGGCCGGCACGGAGATCTCGCCGGGGCTCCGTCCCGCGGAACTGCTGACATTCCGCGTTTCGCTTCCCGAGGCCCGCTTCCCGGATGGCACAGAACGGCGGGAGTTCCACCGCCGCACGCTGGAGCGCCTCGAGTCGTTACCGGGCGTCGAATCCGTGGGGCTGGTGAACGCATTGCCATACTCCGGTTCGAACTGGGGTTCGACCGTTACCTTGGAGGACCGGATGGCGGAGGGCCCGTCCGGCAGCATCGTCATGGCGAACCAGGTGGTGAACCCGGACTACTTCGTGACAATGCGAATCCGCTTCATCGAGGGGCGGGGATTCGACCCAAGCGACATCGAGGGCCGTCCCGAGGTGGCCATCGTGAACGAGTCGTTCGCCCGGCGGCAATTTCCCGCCGGTACGGCCTTGGGTAAGCGCCTGAAGTTCGGTTTTCCGGACAGCCAGGAGGGCTGGGTGGAAATTGTTGGCGTCGTTTCCGATGTGCACCTGAACTTCACCGACCGGGCGGTACGTCCGACCTTGTATCGCCCACACCGCCAGGTTCCTCTGAGCCGTGCCGACTACGCGTTGCGCGCGGCGGCGAATCCCGCGCCGCTGGCCACTGCCGTGCGGCGCGCCGTCGCCGAGGTCGATCCGCAGCAGCCCGTCTACAACCTGAGGACCATGGAGAAGCTGATCCGGGACAATCTGCTCGGAAACCTTTATGTCGCCAGCTTCATGAGCGTATTTGGCGTTCTCGCGCTGATACTGGCGCTGATGGGCGTGTATAGCATCATGGCGCAGAGCGTCATCGAGCGGACCGGCGAGATCGGCGTCCGCATGGCGCTGGGCGCGCGCTCGGGTGACGTGCTGTGGATGGTGTTGCGCAGGGGCCTCGCGGTCACGGGAATCGGGCTGGTTTTGGGATTGGTGCTGTCCGTACCGTTGGCGCAGGCGGTGTCGAGCCTCATCTTTGGGGTGAGTCCCTTCGACCCGACAATCTACGGAGTGGTGCTGTCTCTGTTTATGGCCACGGGCGCCGCGGCCTGTCTTATTCCCGCCCGGCGGGCCGCCTGCACCGACCCGGCCCAGGTGTTGCGGTGTGAGTAGTAACTTGATGGGATGCCTGGGATGGAATGGATCCGCGAGCGGGCCGGGAATTACGCCTGGCTCGTTGTAGCGCTGCTGGCGCCGGTGGCTCTGCTCAACTACCTGGACCGGCAGATGCTCGCGGCGATGAAGTTCTCGGTGATGACCGATATCCCGGATATCGGTTCCGAGGCGAACTGGGGCAAAATCCTCGCCCTGTTCAAGTGGACCTACGCTTTCCTCAGCCCCATCGGGGGCTACCTGGCCGACCGGTTCAGCCGGCGCCACGTAATCGCCGGCAGCCTCGTGATGTGGTCCGGCGTGACGTGGGCGACCGGCCAGGTTACCAACTTCGAGCAACTGCTGATGACGCGGGCGGTGATGGGCGTCAGCGAGGCTTTCTACATCCCCGCGGCCCTGGCGCTGATCGCGGACTACCATCCCGGCCGCACCCGCTCGCGCGCGGTGGGAATGCACCAGATGGGGATCTACGCCGGGGTCATCCTCGGCGGATTCAGCGGGTACGCGGCCGACAGTCCCGAGCTCGGCTGGCGCTGGATGTTCGAGCTTTGCGGGTTGCTGGGCGTGCTGTACGCGGTACCGCTATTCCTGCTCGTGCGCAACGCTCCGCGAGGGGCGAACGCCGCCGAAGCGGCCGGGACGTCGCCGCGCCGGGTGCTGGAGGAGTTGCTCGGCAACCGCTCGTTCATCCTGCTGGTTTTGTATTTCACGCTGCCGGCGATGGCGGGCTGGATTGTGCGCGACTGGATGCCCGCCATTCTGAAGACCGAATTTGATCTCGGACAGGGCCTGGCCGGGGTATCGGCCACCGTGTACTGGATGGTCGCCGCGATTTTGGCCGCCTTCGGGGGCGGCTGGCTGGCCGACCGGTGGATGCAACGCAACGAGCGGGGCCGCATCTACACCAGCGCGATCGGCATGGTGGTCATCGCGATCGCCATGATGGGTGTCGGCTACGCGCCGCAGACGGGCCTCCTCAGCGTCGCCGTCGCCTTCCTGATCGTGTTTGGACTCGGCTGGGGCTTCTTCGACGCCAACAACATGCCCATCCTTTGTCAGATCGCCAGACCCCACCTGCGGGCCACCGGTTACGGCTTGATGAATATGGTGAGCATCAGTTGCGGCGGCCTGGCCGACTGGGGTTTCGGGATTCTGCGCGATCTCCACGTGTCGCTGATGGCCATATCCGGCGTCTTTGCGAGTGTGGCGGGTGTTTCCGTTGTTTTGGTGTTGCTGATCCGCCCGCAATACGCGGATAAAGATCCAGCTCCAGCCAGGCATTGACGTCCGGAGCGGAGCCCGGCGCCGCCGGCCGGGTGGGTGAGGCCCGAGGCCGGGCCGAAGAGAGACCAGGCTATTGTTTCCGCGTTCGGATCTGATCGAGAAGCGCCATCATCTCCCGCACCTTTTCCGGCCGCCCCGGGGCCAGGTTGGTCGTTTCGCCGGGATCATCGGCAAGGTTGTAGAGCTGAGGTTGTGCGTCGGCTCCCAGCTCGATATTGACGTTGCGATTGATCTTCGGCCCGTCATTGGGTTCGATGAGCTTCCAGGGTCCCTGCCGAAGTGAAAGCGCCTGCGCGTGTTCGATCAGATGGTCCCTGCCGGAAGGGGACCGGCCCAGCAGGGCCGGGAGAACGTTGGTGCTGTCGGGCGCCGCGCCGGCGGGAAGGTCAGCTCCGGTGAGAGCCGCCAACGAGGCGAACAGGTCGATCTGGCTGATCAGTGCCGCGGAAGCGCCCGGCCGGACGAAGCCGGGCCACCGTACCAGGAACGGCACCCTCGTGCCGCCCTCGAAATTGCTGTACTTGCCGCCCCGGAAGGGTCCGGCGGGCCGATGGTCGCCAAGCTTGCGAACGGCATCGTCGTGATATCCGTCGTCCACCACGGGCCCGTTGTCGCTCGAAAAGATGACGAGTGTGTTCTTGGCGAGCCCGAGCCGGTCGAGCGCCGCCAGGATCGTGCCGACGCTGTCGTCGAGTTCCATGATGGCGTCGCCGCGGGGGCCCAGTCCGGTTTCGCCGGCGAACCGGGCGTTCGGCACGCGCGGCACATGGATGTCATGCGTGGCGAAGTAGAGGAAGAACGGCCCGGACCGGTGCTCTTCAATGAATCGTACGGCCTGCCGGGTGATGCGGTCCGCCATGTCTTCGTCCACCCATCGGGCCGCCCGCCCTCCCGACATGTAGCCGATGCGGCTGACGCCATTGATGATCGTCATGTCGTGGCCGTGGCTCGGCAGCATCTTCAGGTACTCGGGATGCTCCCGGCCGGTGGGCTCGTCCCCGACCTTCTCCTGGAAACTCACGCGAATCGGATCCTTCGAGTTCAGGCCCACGACGCGGTGATTCTCGACGTAAACGCACGGCACCCGGTCGCCCGTCGCGGGAATGAGAAACGAGTAGTCGAAACCGATTTCCAGCGGACCGGGCCGGATCTCCCCATTCCAGTCAACGCCGCCCCCACCCAGGCCGAGATGCCACTTGCCGACGACGCCCGTACTGTAGCCCTGGCGTTTGAGCATGAAGGGCAGCGTAGGCGGTCCGGGATCGATGATGAGCCCGGCATCTCCCGGCAAAATGCCGGTTCCCTTTTTGCGCCATGGGTACTCCCCCGTGAGGAGAGCGTATCGTGACGGGGTGCAGGTAGCCGATGAGGAGTGCGCGTCGGTAAACCGCAGGCCCTCCGCCGCCAGGCGGTCGAGGTTCGGGGTCCGCACACGCGTGGCTCCGTAGCTGCCGATGTCGCCATAACCAATGTCGTCGGCGTAGAGCAAAACGATGTTGGTCTTCTCCACGCCGTGGGCGCTGAGAACCGCAAGAAGGAAGGGCAGGAGGGGCAGGAACGGTCTCAACGAGAGATACTCCATGAAAAAAAGCACTTGCGAACGGCCGCTGTCGAAGTCGAGTCTAGCACGGCTCATGAGGCTCGCGAAATGGAGTGATCAACGCCGACGTCGTGACGCACAATGCGGGCCTCTCCAGGGAACATTTGTGAATGTTCCCTTTTATTAATGACGTGCGGCCTCTGCGCCGGAGGCGCGCAGCCGCGCGGTTAGCGCTCAGTAGGAGACGCACAGGCCGGCGGCGGCCTAGATCGCGCCTGACGCGGTCTTCCGTCCCACCGCCACGAGTGACAGGCCCGGCCAGGGGAGGAGCCGGTCCAGCAGGCGCCAGAGCCAAACCGTCTGGTCGAAGATCTTGAGCTGCAACTTACCGAGGCGGCGCCGGTGGAACAGCCGGCTTTGCAGCCACCAGACGGGCGCGGATGCGCGGTTGATGTGGCGGACGGCTTCGAGCTCGAGGCCGAGAGAGGTGAACAGGGCGCCGATCTCGTCGACACGAAAGCGGCGTTGCAGGCCCAGGGACCGGTCGAGTCCTCCGTAGAGCGCCTTGCCTTGCGGCGCGAGGACGACAACCCGGCCCCCGCGCTGTAGGACACGAATCATGGGAGCAAGGACGCTGGCGGGGTCGGCGGCGTACTCAAGGATGTTGAGGCAGAGAACCGTGTCCACCGGTTCTCCGAGGCGTTCGTAGTCCCCGGGCCGCTCCGGGCTGAGTTCGACAACGCTGACGTTCGGCGTGCGCAGGAACCGGTTGTGGAGGGCGTGCAGGAGGAGGGGGTCGCTCTCGGCGGCGACGTAGCGGCGTCGCCGCGCCATGAGCCGTCCACTGAGGGTGCCGATGCCGGCGCCCACCTCGAGCACCGTATCGCCGAGATAGGGCCGGATCACGCGCGTGATCCACTGAACATACTGCGGCGTTCCCGTGAGGGTGTTCAGCACCCCCCGCCCGAAGGGCTGCGTGTAGAGATCATCGATGAACCGGAAGCGGAGGATGGTGGCGAGCGCCTGGATGCCGTCCTTCCAGCCAATCTTCTTGCCTTCTTCGTAGCTGCGGCCGTGATACGAGATGGGCACTTCGTAGATGCGCAGCTTGCGTTTCGCGCATTTCATGGTGATTTCCGGTTCGAAGCCGAAGCGGTTCGAGCGGATGGGGATGCTCTTGAGCAGGTCTGTGCGGAACACCTTGTAGCAGGTTTCCATGTCGGTGAGGTTAAGGTTGGAGAAGAGATTGGAGGCGGCGGTAAGCGTCTTGTTGATCATCGAGTGCCAGAAGGGGAGGACCCGCATCTGGGCGCCCGCGAGGTAGCGCGAACCGAACACGGCGTCCGCATGGCCGTCCAGCAGAGGGCGCAGGAGAACGGGGTACTCGCGGGGATCGTACTCGAGGTCGGCGTCTTGGATCAGGCAGAAGTCGCCGGCGGCGTGCTGGATGGCCGTGCGGATAGCGGCGCCCTTGCCCTGGTTTACCTCGTGACGGACCAGCCGGATGACGGGTTCGCGGGCCGCGAGGCGGGCGAGAATTTCCGAAGTGCCGTCGGCGGAACAGTCGTCGACCACGATGATCTCGCGCTCGAGCTCCTCGGGCAGTGGAGCCCTAAGGACCTGATCAAGGCTGCGCTCCACCACGGTCCGCTCGTTGTAGACGGGCACGAGAATCGAGAGCTTCATTCGAAGTCCTCAGTATAATGAAAGCGAATCGCGGGCCGATCCGGACGGGCGTGGACGCCCGGCGGCGCCGGCCGTGCCCCAGCATGAAACGCGACCGCGCCCTCATCCCGCTCTCGCAGCAGCATCACAACGGCCTGGCTCTCTGCGTGCTAACGGACCGGGAACTGGCTGACGATACGAGCGAACCGGCGCGGCGGCGCCTGGCCCGGCGCATCATGGACCGGTGGGACATCGAGCTGGTCAACCACTTCGAGTTGGAAGAACAGCTTCTGTTTCCAGCCTGTCCGCCGGTGCTGGCGCCGCTCGTGGATGAGCTCGTGGCCGAGCACCGTGAGATCGAGCGGTTGACCGCGCGCCTCCGCTCCGAAGCCTCCGAGGAGCTCCTTCGCGAGTTTACCGGACTGCTCCGCCGCCACATCCGCCGGGAGGAAGACGAGCTGTTCCAGCGGGCGCAGGAGATGATTCCACGCGCTATGCTGGACAAGATCGGCGGCGAAATTGACAGCAAGGCCGTCCGCGTCTGCTTATGAGCGAAACCAGTGTTCTTCTCCAAACCGACCTGCCCGGCATCCAGCTTGTCGCCCGCGGCAAGGTGCGCGATATTTACGAAGTGGGCGATGAGCTTCTCATCGTCGCGACCGACCGCATTTCGGCCTTCGACTACATCCTGCAAACCGGGATTCCCCGCAAAGGCGAGGTGCTGACGCAGCTCTCGCTGTTCTGGTTTGACTTTCTCCGCGACGTGTTGCCGACGCACGTCATCACGGCCGATGTCGAAACCTACCCGGAGCCGCTGCCGCGGTTCCGCGATCAACTTGCGCGCCGGTCGATGCTCGTCTCGCGAGCCGAAATGCTGCCGGTGGAGTGTGTCGCGCGGGGCTATCTCTCCGGTTCCGGCTGGAAGGACTATCAACAGACTGGAGCCGTGTGCGGGATCCCGCTGCCCGCCGGGCTCCGCGAAAGCGGCCGGTTGCCCCAGCCGATTTTCACTCCCGCCACCAAGGCCGAAACGGGGCACGACGAGAACATCTCCTTCGAACGGACGGCCGCGCTCCTCGGAGAAGATGTGGCGCGCCGCGTACGCGACCTCACGCTCGATATCTACGGCCGGGCCGCGGAATTCGCTCGCCAGCGCGGCATTCTGATTGCCGACACGAAGTTCGAGTTCGGCTTCGTCGATGGCGAACTGGTGCTGGCCGACGAGGTCCTGACGCCGGACTCGTCGCGGTTCTGGCCGGCGGACGGATACGAGCCGGGGCGGCCCCAGCGCTCCTTCGACAAGCAGTACGTCCGTGACTATCTGGAGTCCATCCACTGGAACAAACAGCCCCCGGCGCCGGCGCTGCCCGAGGACGTGGCCCGGAACACGAGCGAGAAATACCTCGAGGCGTATCGGCTGCTGGCCGGCAAGCCGTTGTAGCTGGAAGAAGAGGCGCAGGCGCCGGTTCGACGGGCGGCGGCGCTCTGAGCATGCAACTGAATTGGCTTGACTACGCGCTGATTGTGCTGGTGGGGCTCTCCACCGCCGAAGGTATTGCGCGTGGCTTCGCTCGCGTCGGCATCGGACTGGCGGCCGCGATTCTGGGAGTTGTCCTCGGCATTTGGTTCTACGGGACCGCCGGTGGAGTGTTCGCTCCGTATGTGAGCTCCCGGAACATCGCGAACCTGATCGGCTTCGTGCTCGTTTTCCTCGTTTGCGTGGTCGTCGGGGGACTCCTGGCGAAGGGTCTGTCGTGGCTGTTCCGGTGGGCGGGCCTGTCGTGGATGGACCGGACGCTTGGGGCGCTGTTCGGATTCGTGCGGGGAGTAGTCGCGGCCATCGCCGTTGTGCTGGTTTTGGTGGCGTTCACTCCGAAACCTCCGCCACGGTCGGTAACCGAATCCCGTTACGCTCCGTACCTGGTCGGGGCCGCGGCCGTCTTAACCGAGATTGCTCCGCGGGAGCTTAGAGACGGGTTCATAGCGTCCTACAACCAGATCAAAGATCTGTGGCGCAAGGCTGTTCCCAAGCAGACGGTTCGTCTGCCGGAAACCGAGCTGTGAGTGGTTCGGCGGTGTCCGGCTTCTTGGTTCCGGTGCTCATCTATTGAGGCGAGCCTCGGTAATCGGTTTGCATTATTGAAGCTCTTCTCCAGGGCCCGGCATACTGGTGGGAACTGGGTTGATGGTTCCGCTCAGCAGGGGTTTCACGATGCGGCTGAAGCACTGGGTGGCGGCGGCGTCCGCGGTCCTTGTCCTCAACACGGCGTATATCTCCGCCGTCTCGACGCCCTCCATCTTTTACATGGCCAACGTGCTGCTGCACCTCGTGCTCGGTGTTGCGGCCGCGGCGGGATTCGCCTTCCTGCTGCGGAGGGACGCCCACCTGCGGCGCCAGGCGGGGCGGGGGGCCATGGTCTTGGTGGCGCTGAGCGCCATCACCGGACTGACGCTCGCCTGGGTTGGCAATGTGCGATCGAACAGGTGGGTGTTGTGGGCGCACATCGCACTCGGTGTGGCCGGTGTGGTGGGGTTGACGTGGCGGCTTACGCGGAAGCCGGGTGCGCTGCCGCCGGAGAGATCCGCCGGAGGACGCCGCTGGGCCCGGCCGGCTGTTTCGCTCGGGCTGATTGTTCCAGCCGCCTGGGTTCTGTGGAGCGGTTTTGGAGGTGCGCCCGGCGGGATTCGCAATCCGGAACTCACGCCGGTGTCGATGGAAGAGGAGGGCGGCGGGCCGGCGTCCCCGTTTTGGCCCTCGGCGGCGAAGACGAATGTCGGAGGATTGATTCCGTCCGGTTTCTTTCTCGAGTCGGAAAAATGCGGCGAGTGCCACCGGGACATCTTCGAGCAGTGGAAGAGCTCGGCGCACCACTTCTCGTCGTTCAACAACCAGTTCTACCGCAAGTCGATCGAGCACATGCAGGAGCTCTCGGGCGTGCAGGGCAGCAAGTGGTGCGCCGGGTGTCACGATCACGCCATGTTCTTCAACGGGCGCTTCGAGCGTCCGGTAATCGAGCAGATCGACACCCCCGAGGCGCAGGCGGGTCTGGGCTGCGTATCGTGCCACTCCATTGTTCATGTCGACGGTACGATGGGCAACGGCAACTTCACCATCGAATACCCTGAATTGCACGATCTCGCGTCAAGCGACAACCCGGTGATCCGGAACCTCGATTACTTCCTTACGTTCCTGGAGCCGGAGCCGCACCGCAAGACGTTTCTCAAGCCGTTCATGAAGGATTCCGCGGAGTTCTGCGCAACCTGTCACAAGGTGCACCTGGATGCTCCGGTCAACAACTACCGTTGGCTCCGGGGGTTCAACGACTACGACAACTGGCAGGCGAGCGGCGTCAGCGGACAGGGAGCGCGCAGCTTCTACTATCCCGCCGAGCCGCGCACTTGCGGAGGATGCCACATGCCGCTGGTGCCCTCCCGCGACCCGGGGAACCGCAACGGCATGGTGCACTCCCACCGCTTCCCGGCGGCCAACACCGCGCTCGCCCACGTGAACAAGGATGAACGGCAGATGGAGGCCACACTCGGCTTCCTCCGGTCCGGTTTCATCTCCGTGGACATTTTCGCCGCTTCGCCGGCCGCGCAGGATACGGGCTTGGGGATGATGCGCCGTTCCGAGGAGGGGCCCGAGTTGATGTCAACCTTCGCCGTGGGTGAAGAGGCACAGCAAGCGCGTCAGGTGATACTTCGGGAGGTCGGCGACGTGGCGGCGCCGCTCGAGAAAGCCGGCGCCGTGTTCCGGCCGGGCGATACGGTCCGGGTCGACGTCGTGGTCCGGACGCGGGCGATCGGGCACTTCTTCCCGGCTGGCACCGTCGATTCGTTCGATGTCTGGCTTGAGCTGAAAGGAACCGACGCCAACGGCCAGGTGGTGTTCTGGAGCGGCATGGTGGAGGACGGGGGCAAGGGCCCCGTCGAGCCGGGCGCCCACTTCTACCGCTCGTTCCTGCTGGACGGCGCCGGCAACCCGATCAACAAGCGCAACGCATGGCAGGCGCGCAGTGTTCTCTACGTGCGGCTGATTCCGCCGGGGGCGGCGGATGTGGCGCACTACCGGATGAAAATCCCCGAGCACGCCGCCGGCCCCATCACGCTCGAGGCGAAGCTGAACTATCGGAAGTTCTCCCACTACTACACGCAATACGCCTACGCCGGCAAGCCGGTGGCCTCCTCCGCCCCCCCTGTCCTTGCTCCGGGCGGGGACGGGCCGGCCGAATTGGCCGGCGTGCATCACGACAGCCGGCCCTACAGCTTCGATCGGGCGAATATTCCGGCCAACGTTTCGGGGGGGATCAAGGATCACATTCCCGATCTGCCGATCGTGACCCTGGCCTCGGCGCGCGCCCAGTTGGCGCTGGGGACCAGCGGCGCCGTCACGGTCTGGCGGCCCGTGGTGCGGAAAGAGGACTACGAACGTTGGAATGACTGGGGCATCGGCATGCTCTTGCAGGGTGATCTGAAGGGCGCCGAATACGCCTTTCTACGGGTCACGGAGGCCGATCCCGGGTACGCCGACGGCTGGCTGAACGTCGCACGGGCGCTGATTCAGGAGGGAGAAACCGACCAGGCGAAGCCGTTCCTGGGCCGGGCGCTGGAGATCGATTCGTCGCTGGGACGGATTCACTTCTTTAAGGCGATGGCGGAGAAGGCGGACGGCGACTACGAAGCGGCTCTGGAGTCGCTCGAAATCGTGCGGCGGCAGTACCCGCGAGACCGGGTCGTGCTCAATCAGATCGGCCGGGTTCGCTTTCTGATGCGGGATTACGGCGGGGCCGTCGAAGCGCTGAAAGGAGTGCTGGCT
>CAYRPT010000050.1:0-11752 GCA_964425895.1 uncultured Solibacteraceae bacterium
GGCGATACCAGCGTGCCTTATGCCGCGCTCGCCGTCGGGTCGGTGTCCAACGACCGGGAGATCGGCGGTTCCGTCACGCTGGCCGGCGGCCGGAATTTCGACGCGGTCCCCGGGGACGGGCCGCGTCCGGTGATGCCCCTGACGGGGCCATTATTCGACGTCGCGCAGGTGGATCCGTCGGGCCTGGCTTGCGGTGCGCTCCCGGCGGGCAGCCTCGCCGGGCGTATCGGGTTGATCCTCCGCGGCGATTGCTTCTTCCGGGACAAGTTGACCAACGCGCAGGCGGCCGGCGCCACCGGCGTCGTGTTCTATACGCACGCCCAGGAGCCGCAGCCCTTTGTCTTCAGCGCCCTGGGAGCAACTCTGCCCGCCGTGATGGTCAGCAACGCCGGCGGCCTCGCCATGAAGAGCCTCCTCGGAGCCAACACAATCGCGGCGACGGTGGACTTCCGGGTTCTCCAAGCGATAAATCCGAACCGGATCGCGTCGTTCTCGTCGCGCGGGCCAAACACCGACTTCTCCATCAAACCGGATCTGGTCGCCGTGGGCACCGCCGTGAACACCGCCACGCTGGACGGCAGCTTCAACACGACGCAGGGGACGAGCTTTTCAGCCCCGATTGTAGCCGGCGCCGCCGCCGTGGTCATGGCCACGCGACCGGGCTATTCGGTGCATCACTACCGCTCGCTGCTGGTGAACACCGCTGATACGCTGCTGCTCGATGGAGTGACGCCGGCGCCCGTTCAGGCGGTGGGGGGCGGGGTGCTAAACCTGGACCGCGCTCTCGAAGCGACAGTCGCGGCCTATCCGACAGCTCTCAGCTACGGTGACACAACGGGGCCGTTGAACCGCCGCCTGGTGATCGCGAATCTTGGCGCCGCCCCGGATACCTATTCCATTGCGGCGGAACCGGCCGACAGCGGCCCGCCGCCCTCGCCTTCGATAACGGCGCTTACCCTGCCCGCGGGTGGGTCGGGCGCCGTCGAGTTGTTCCTGACGCCGCAGGGTCTGGCCTCGGGTGAATACCAGGGCTACCTCCGCATTCGGGGAAGCAAGCCCGGCGCTGAGATCCGTGTGCCCTACTGGTACGGCATACGGTCCCGGGAGGCGGCCGCCGTCGGGCTCGTGTTTCAAGACGAAACAGGCCGCGCCGGCGACCTGCTGCGAAGCGCGATCGGCGTGCGCGTCACGGATTCGGCCGGCTTGCCCATCCTCGATCCCCCGCCAACTGTCGAGACCATTTCCGGAGGCGGCACGGTGGTATCGGTCTTCTCGTCCGACGAGACGTCACCCGGCTTGTTTCAAGTGACGGTACGGCTAGGTGTGACGCCGGGCGCGAACCGATTCCGGATTCAGGCCGGCTCGAAGACACTGGAGGTGACCATTGACGGCGAGTAGGATCGCACTGGTTCTTCTTTCCGTGGGCGCCCCGGCGGCCGCGCCGGCCGGCAAGTTAACCGAATGGCCGGTGGCCTTTGAGGCAAACCGCGGGCAGACCGGCGCGCCCGTCCGGTTCCTGGCCCGCGTGCCCAACCAGATGATCTTCATCGAGGACGCAGGTTTCACCGTCCGGTCGGAGGGCGTTACGGTCCGAATGACGTTCACCGCTTCGCCGGGCGCGACGGCCGGGGCTGGTTCTCCCACCGGAGAGGATCCTCTGCGGGGACGCAGCAACTACTTTGCCGGACCGGATTCCAGGGGGTGGCTCACCCGCATCCCTCAGTACCGGCGTGTCCGCGCTGCCGAGGTGTATCCCGGCATCGACGCAGTCTACTACGGTAACCGCGGAAGGGTGGAGTACGACCTCCGTGTTGCGGCCGGGGCCGATCCGTCCGCCATCAGGTTACGGTTCACCGCCGCGCGATCGCCCTCCGTCGATGCCGGGGGCGACCTGTTGATTCCGACCGAGGTGGGGCCATTCCGGCAGCATCGCCCGGTGGCGTACCAGGAGACGCCCGCCGGCCGCCGCGCGGTGGATGCCGCATATCGTGTATTGCCGGGCGGAGACGTCGCCTTCGAGCTCGGTGCTTACGATCCCGGCAAGGAGTTGGTGATCGATCCCGTAATCACCTTCTCGACAGTTTTCGGAGGCGCCGGTGTGGACGAAGCTCTGGCGGTGGCCACCGATGCGCAAGGCAACATCTATCTCGCCGGCGCCACCGATTCGGCGGACTTTCCTGTCAGCGAGAATGCAGCCCAACCTTCTCTCGGTTCCGGAGGTCTGCCCGGCGACGCTTTTGTGACCAAGCTCTCTCCAGACGGCCGCACGGTGTTGTATTCCACTTACCTCGGCGGGCGCGACCGCGATGTGGCGCGCGCGATTGCGGTGGATGCCCAGGGGTCGGTGTTCGTTGCCGGCTCCACGGACTCGCGGCAATTCCCGACCTCGTCGGGCGCGTACCGCACATTCAACTCCAGCCGCCTGACGTTTTCGGACGGGTTTGTGACCAAGCTCAGCCCCGATGGGTCCAGCCTGATCTACTCCACGTATCTCGGCGATGACTTCCAAGACCAGATCCACGCGATCGCGGTCGATGCCCAGGGCCACGCCTACGTGGCCGGATCGTCGGATTCGGACCTGTTCCCGGTTTCCGCGGGTGCGGCCCAGCAGGTCTGCGGCGGCCTGGGGTTTGGCGGCTTCGTCACGAAGTTGAATCCTGCCGGCAGCGGACTGCTCTACTCGACGCGGTTGTGCGGTTCGGCGAACGACGAGGCGCTGGCGATCGCCGTGGATGCCCAGGGTCAGGCGTACGTTGGCGGCGTTACGGGCTCCTCCGATTTTCCGGTGACCGCGGGGGCGCTGCGGACGGCCGGCGGCGGCGCCGAGGACGGGTTTGCCGTCAAGCTGGCCGCCGACGGAAGATCGGTTCTATGGGCCACCTATCTCGGCGGACTGCTGGGGGACGCGGTGCAGGGCATTGCCGTTGACACTCAAGGCAACGTGTTTGCCGCGGGCTACACGCAGTCGGCCGATTTTCCCGTCTCGGCCGGGGCGTTCCAACGATTGCACGGCGACGGGGGCCTGGCGCAGGACGGCTTTGTCGCGAAGCTGAACGCCGCCGGTTCGTCGCTGGTGTTCTCAACGTTCCTCGGCGGCGCAGGCGACGATCAGGCGGCGGCGGTTGCAGTCGGCGCCGATGGCGCGGCGCGCGTAACCGGATTCTCGGATTCGAACGCGTTCCCGACGACGGGGGAGCGGTGTCAAACCGGCGACCGGCGGGGGCGCGATGCATTCGTGGCGAAGTTGAGCCTGGACGGCGCGGCGCTGGATTATTCGCTTTATCTCGGAGGCGGCGCGAGCGACGCCGGGCTGAGCCTGGCGCTGGCCCCCGGCGACGCGGTCGTGGTAGCGGGCCGCAGTGCTTCGGCCGACTTCACGACCACGCCGGATGCGTTGCACTCGGCGTATCGGGACGGATTCCGGGGCGCCTCGGACGCCTTCGTCGCCCGCGTTTCCGGCGACCCCGCGCCCGCCGCGCCCTGCATCGCCCTAAACGGCGTGGTCAACGGCGCCAGCTTCCTGCCGGGGCCACTGGCCCCCGGAGGGATCGTGAGCATCTTCGGCGCGGGACTCGGGCCGTTCGAGCCGGTGGCGGCAGACTTGAGCGGCGGGGGCGACACCTTCCCGGCGGAGCTCGCCGGTACGCGCGTGCTGATCGCGGGTATCGCCGCGCCGGTGATCTTCACCAGTTCGGGCCAGGTGTCCGCCGCCGTTCCGCTCGCCGTGGCGGGTCGTGATACCGTCTCCGTGCGCGTGGAGTTTCAGGGCGATGTCACCGCCGACCTCATCCTGCCGGTGAGCACGTCGGCGCCGGCGGTGTTCACGGTCAACACCTCCGGCCAAGGTCAGGGCGCGATTCGCAATCAGGACTTCACCGTGAACAGTCCGGGCAACCCTGCCGAGAGGGGTTCGATCGTACAGATCTTCCTGACGGGAGGCGGCGCAACGCAGCCCGCGGGGATCGACGGACGGCTCAGCCCGCTCGACACGCTGCTTCACCTGAACCTGCCCGTGAAAGTGACGATCGGAGGCCTTGACGCTCCCGTGCAGTTCTCCGGCGCCGCTCCGGGCCTGATCGCGGGCGCGGTGCAGATCAACGCCCAGGTGCCGGCTCAGGCCGCCTCCGGGAGCGCCGTCGCGGTGGTGATTCAAATCGGGGACCGGGTGAGCCCGCCCGGGGTCACCCTGGCCGTCAAGTAGCGAAGCCCGCGTCGGGGCACCGTCCACGAACGGGCCTCAGGACGCCGCCGCCGGCGTCTGCAAGTGTTCGAGAATGCGCAGGGCGATCTCCTTGCCGCGGCCGCCGACTTCGCCCGCCGGGCCGACGCAACTGGGGCAGCCCGCCTCGCAGCGGCAGGCGGAGATCAGATCGAAGGCGCCGCGTATCAGTTGATCGGCCATGCGGTAGAGTGGAGCGCTGAGCCCGACGCCGCCGGGGAAGTTGTCGTAGACAAACAGGTCGGGCTCGTAGGCCTGCCGGTTCTCCGCGATATCCTCGGTGATGGCGACGCCCAGGTCCCGCGGATCGCACATCAACAGCAGTGCGCCGACGGCCCGGAAGGCGTTGCCCACGCCGACCAGCCCGGCCTGCTTTTCCTCCGCCGGGACCTCGGCGAACCGCGCCAGCCAATCCGCCGGCAGGTGAAGCCAGAAGGCCGTGGTGTGCAGCTCCTGCTCCGGCATCGACAGGTTGCCCGCCCCGACGTTCTCCATGGTGTAGAACTTGATCTTCTTGAAGCCGACCACCTGCGTGTTCACACGCACTTCGCCCTGTACGGCCAGCGCGCCGTTCAAAGGCTTCTGCTCGAAACGGTCGATCTCCTTCACCTGGGTGTAGTCGATGGCGTCGGTGAAGTAGTCGCAGTCAACTTCGCGGACGTACGCCTTGCGATTCTCGTAGTCCATCCGCTCCACCTGGTACTGCCGCGCCTCGTGCAAGTAGATCGCCTTCTCGTGCAGCGTGGTGAGCGCGGCGGGAAAAGACACTTCGCCAACGATCTTGTGCTCGCCCGTGGTGTCGATGACCACGAAGTTGTCGCTGGTGACCGCGCGGAGGCTGATCGCATCGGCCGGATAGGAATCCGATGTCCAGTGCCAGGCGTTCGCCGCGTGGTGCAGAAAGCCGAGCTCTTCGAGGAACCGGCACATCTCCCCCGTGTCGTGGGGGCCGAACTTCTCGCCGTCGCGAAGGGGCAGCTCGAAGGCGGCACATTTCAGATGGCTGAGCAGCAATTCGAGGTTGTCGGGATTGACGTGGGCGTGTTCGGGCGACTGGCCGAAGAAGTAGTCCGGGTGTTCAATGATGTACTGGTCGAGCGGCGCGCTCGAAGCCACCAGCACCGCTACCGAGGTTGTCTGCCTTCGCCCCGCGCGCCCGGCGCGCTGCCAGGTGGAGGCGATCGAGCCCGGGTATCCGGCCATGATCACCGTGTCCAGCGAGCCGATGTCAATGCCCAACTCGAGCGCGTTGGTGGCCACCACGGCGCGGATCTCCCCCTCGCGCAGTCCCCGTTCGATCTCGCGGCGCTCCTTCGGCAGGTAGCCTCCGCGATAGCCGCGCACCGTGTCCGGCGGCCGGCGGAGCCGCTGCGCCGCGTCTTTGAGATAGGTGACCAGAACCTCAGTGGCCAGCCGGTTGTTCGCGAAGACGAGCGTCTGCTGCCCGCGGTCGAGAAACTCGATGGCGAGCCGCCGCGCCTCGTGCAGGTAGCTCCGCCGGATGCCGAGCTGCCGGTTCACCACCGGCGGGTTGTAGAAGACGAAGTACTTCTCGCCGCCCGGCGCCCCGCTGCGGTCCACGACTTCGAAGGGTTGCTGAACGAGCGCTTCGGCCAGCTCCTTGGGATTCGCGATGGTGGCCGACGAGCAGACGAATTGCGGCTTCGAACCGTAGAAATCGCAGATGCGCTTCAGCCGGCGCAGCAGGTTCGCCAGGTGGCTCCCGTAGACGCCGCGGTAGTAGTGAAGTTCGTCGAGCACCACGTAGCGGAGGCCTTCGAAACATTTCGCCCAGCGCGTGTGGTGGGGCAGAATGCCGGCGTGCAGCATGTCGGGATTGGTAAGCACCACGTTCGCGCGCTCCCGGATGGCGCGGCGGGCGTCCTGCGGGGTGTCGCCGTCATAGGTGAACGCCCGGATGTCGGCGCCCATCGCTTCCACCATGCCGTGGAACTCGTGGAGCTGATCCATCGCCAGAGCCTTGGTCGGGAACAGATACATGGCGCGGGCGCCGGGCTCCTCGAGCAGGCGGTTGAGCACGGGCAGGTTGTAGCAAAGGGTCTTCCCGCTGGCGGTGGGCGTCACCACCACCACGTTGCACCCGGAGGCCACCACCCGGTACGCCTCGGCCTGATGGCAATAGAGCCGCTCAATGCCTGCCCTCGCCAGCGCGCTCCGGAGACGGGGATCGAGCGCGTCGGGAAGCGGCGCGTATTCGGCCGGCCGCGCCGGCTGATGGCGGATCTCCCGGACCGGCGAATCGGCGGCCGCGCGCCACTCGCGGAGGCGCGCCAAGGCGCCTTCGAGATCGCCGCGCCGCGCGAGCGCCGTCTCGGGCGAGAACTCGCTGAAGCCGAACGTCAGGTTGCGATCGGACACGGCTGCTGGCCACCTCCGGGGGAGCGGCGCGCCTGGGTCGGACGGGCCGCTTCGCTTTTTCTTTGCCTACTTTAGCGGAAATCGGCCAGCAGGGCAAGCCACCGTTGCCGGCCGAGAACCGCCGTGATCCACTCGTTCACCGCGGCCTCCTCTCGAAGCCCACCGGGCGGCCGTTGGACGTATGATGTGCTCTATGAAACACGGTGGTTGGGTATTCGCTCTTGCGGTGGCCGCGGCGTGGGCGCAATCACCCACGGCCTGGACGCCGGAGTTGCAGATGCGGGTGAAGACGATCGGGACCGTCGTGCCTTCGCCCGACGGGAGACTGGCGGCCTACACCCAGACTCGCGCCGTTATGGAAACGGAGAAGAGCGAGATGGAGACGCAGATCTTTCTCGCGCGGGCCGACGGGTCACATCGCTTCCAGCTCACGCGGGGCGGCAAGAGCGCCGGTTCCCCGGTCTTCTCCCCCGACAGCCGGTTCGTCTACTTCAAGTCCGAGCGGTCCGATAAGCCCAACGTGTGGCGCATCGCTGTCGACGGCGGCGAGGCCGAGATGCTGACCGACTGGAAAGGCTCACTGGGCCAGCACCAGGTGTCTCCCGACGGGAAGTGGGTCGCCTTTACGGGCCGTCCGCAGGACGAGGAGAAGGAAAAGGCCAAGAAGGAAAAGCGGGACTTCCAGGTCATCGACGAGACGCCGGAGACGCATAGTCTGTGGGTGATTCCGGCGGAGGCGGATGCGGAGGGGAAACGACCGGTCCGCAAGCTGTTCGACGCGGCGTATCACATCGTGGGGTTCGACTGGGCGCCGGATTCGCGGCGCATCGCATTTTCGCATCAGCCCACGCCCAAGGCCGACGACTGGACGCGATCCGATCTGTCGGAGGTCGAGGTGGAAAGCGGCCGGGTGTCGGTCCTGGCGTCGTCGGGCGCCGCGGAGAACGATCCTCATTACTCGCCCGACGGCCGGCGCATCGCGTTGAACCTCTCGTCCGATCCTCCGCGCTGGGCCGACGAGGAGCGGGTCGCGGTGATCGAGCGGGGGACCGGGGAGTTACGCACTCTGGCCCCGGCCTACGACGAGCGGCCTCAGATCGCCGGTTGGTCCGCCGATTCCTCGCGAATTCTGTTTGTGGAATCGCGGCACACGCAGGCCGGCGTATTCGCCATGCCTCTGGATGGATCGCCCGCGACCGTCTACCTTCCCGCCGCCGGCGTGCTCGGTGGCGTCCAGGTGAATCGCACCGGAACGCACGCCGGCTTCGCCGTCGAGGATCCCGCGCATGCGCCGGAAGCCTTCCTGATGGCTGTCGCCGGCGGACAGGCGGTCCAGGTGAGCCGAACCAATGCGGAGCTGCCCGGGCTGCCCCTGGGCAAGACGGAAGTGATCCGGTGGAAGGCGCAAGACGGGCTCGAGATCGAGGGCTTGTTGACGTACCCGGTGGACTACGAGGCCGGCCGCCGCGTCCCCCTGATCCTGAATATCCACGGTGGCCCCGCCGGCGTCTTCACGCAGAGCTTCATTGGCCGGCCGGGCATCTATCCCCTGGCCGCGCTGGCCGCGAAGGGTTTCGCCATTCTGCGTCCCAATCCACGCGGCTCGGGCGGCTATGGCAAGAAGTTCCGCTTCGCCAATCTCGGCGACTGGGGAGGCAAGGACTACGGGGATCTCATGGCCGGCGTGGATCATGTTATCGGGATGGGAGTGGCCGATCCGGAGCGCCTTGCCGTGATGGGGTGGAGTTACGGCGGGTTCATGACAAGCTGGGTGATCGGCCAGACCACGCGCTTCAAGGCCGCGGTGGTCGGCGCCGGGGTCACCAACCTGTGGAGCTTCACCGGGACCGCGGACATCCCGGGCTTTCTCCCGGACTATTTCGCCGGAGAGCCTTGGGAGAACTTCGAGGAATACCGCCTCCATTCGCCGATGTCGCATGTTGGCGCGGCCGCCACGCCGACGCTCATCCTGCACGGCGAGTCCGATATCCGGGTGCCGATTTCGCAGGGCCACGAGCTGTACAACGCGCTCAAGCGCCGGGGCGTGACGGCGAAGATGGTGACCTACCCGCGTATGCCGCACGGCCCGAGCGAACCTAAGTTCATGCTGGATATCATGCGGCGGCACGTGGAATGGGTGGAGAAGTACGTGCCTTAGCAAGGCGGAAGGCCGCGACGCGGCCCGGGGAGAAACTGATGCGAAAGAACACCACATCGCGACGGACGTTTTTCGGCGCTTCCTGCGGCGCCGTGACGGCCGGAGTGGGCGCCGCGCTAGCGAATCCGGCGCACGCGGCGGCGCAGGCGGCAGGCGCCCGGGCGGGGGACCTGCCCGACTTGACCATCAAAGAGGTGAAGATCTACGTCTTGGGCCGCGAGCGAATCGCCTCGGTGGTGACCCAAAGTGGCATCGAGGGCAATTACACGCTGGCCGGCCGCTACTGGCATCCCAACTGGAGCAACTCCGGTTGGCTCGAATACGCCAAACGGCTGCTCGTGGGCAAAAGCGTGCTGGACCTGCCGGCGCTCACGTCGCAGTACGAGCCGGGCCGCCGGCGCGTGGGCCAGAGTTCTTACGCCGCGGCCATCGACAACTGCCTGTGGGACATCCTGGGCAAGGCGGTGGGACTGCCTGTCTATCGTATCCTGGGCGCCTATCGGGACCGCGTGCTCGCTTACGCCAGCTCGCAGCACCACGCCCGCGTGGAGGATTTCGTGGACGAGGTGCGCCGTGTCAAGTCCCTCGGCTACAAGGCCTACAAGATCCATCCGCCGGACCCGAAGACGCCGGGCGGCCGCGTCGATTACCGGCTTGACATGGAGGTCAACAAGGCCGTCCGGGAGGCCGCCGGCAACGACTTCATCCTCATCAACGATCCGGTCGGCGTCTACACGCGCGAAGAGGCGATGCGCGTCGGGCGTCAGATGGACGAGCTGGCCTACACCGGCTACGAGGACCCCATTCCCACCAGCGATGTGGACGGCCTGGTCGAGCTCTGCCGGGCCATCGACACGCCCATCCACATCGGCGAGTTCATCTTCTCGATCTACGATTACGCCGCCTACATCCGCGCCGGCGCCCTCGACGTGCTGCGCTTGATCGTGGACAACATCGGCGGCATCACGGGCGGCATCAAGGTGGCGCATCTGGCCGAGTGCTTCGGCATGGAGTGCGCGCCCCACAACTGGGGCGGCCCGTTCGACCACGCGGTCCACTTCCACCTGGAGCTGGCGATGCCCAACAACGTGTGGTTCGAGATGACTCAGCCGATGGAGCAGAGCGATCGCCCGTACATCAAGGACAAGATCCGCATCGATAGTGAAGGTTACGTGCGCGCTCCCGCCAAGCCCGGTCTGGGCTACGAAATCGACCGCGGCGTTCTGGAGAATATGACGACGGCGGTCGAGACCTGAGCTGACTCGTGGAGTCCGGCGGCGGCGCGCGAACTACTTCGCGCGGATCGTTCCCAAGCCGCCGTCAACGCCGAGAATTTGGCCCGTCACCCAGCTTTGCTCCGGATCGAGCAGCCAGAGAACGGCCCGCGCTACATCCTCCGGACGGCCCAGCCGTCCCATCGGGTGCATGGCGATGGATGCCTCGCGCGCCCGTTCGTTGGACGTGATTCGTTGGGTAAGCGGACTCTCCACCAGGCCCGGCGCGACGCAGTTGACGCGGAGCCGCCGCGCAGCGTACGAGGCCGCCGCCGACAACGTCAGCCCGATCACCCCGCCTTTGGCGGCCGCGATCGCCTCGTGGTTCGGGAGCCCCGTGCGGGCCGCGGCGGTTGACACCAGCACGACCGAGCCGGCGTCGCGAATGTGACGCGCCGCCGCGCGCAATACGAAGAAGGCAGTGTTCAGGTTGAGGGCGATGGTCTCGTCCCACTCGCCGTCGGAGGTCAGATGGGCCGGCTTGAGCAGAATGCTTCCGATGCAGTTGACCGCGCCGTCCAGGCGGCCGAACTCTCCGGCGGCCGTCTCAAACGCGCCGTTGACCTGGGCGGGGTCGCGGCCGTCCAGGGCGAAGGCCTTACCGCCGGTTTCGCCGGCGATGCTGTCAAGACGCTCCGAGGCGCGGGCGGCGCAGAGGACCCGGGCTCCACCTGCGGACAGAGCGCGGCAGACAGCGGAACCGATGCCGCCGCTCGCTCCGGTCACAACATACGCACGATTCTCAAATCCCATGATTCACCTCGTCGCTCATCCCGCGGCGGGGCCCTCCAGCTCGTCCGGCGCCGGCAGTTCCGCGCGCCGGGCAATCGCCCGCAGCATCCCGCCGAAGATCAGTCCATGAAGTGGATAGAGCGTATACCAGTACAGAAGCCCGGCTAGGCCGATCGGATCGAAAATCGCCGTCTGACGGATCGTGGAGCCGCCCGTTGCGGCCGGCGTCACCTCGAACTCCAGCCAGGCGCGGCCCGGCAGGCGCATCTCGGCGAGCAGGCGCCGGTCCGGCTCGAAAGCCTCCACCCGCCAGAAGTCGAGCGTGTCGCCCGGACCAACGAGCTCCGGATTCTTGCGGCCCCGGCGTAGGCCAACACCGCCCGCCAACTTGTCGAGCAGCCCGCGGAGGCGCCACATCCAATTTCCGTAGTACCATCCGGCCGCGCCGCCGATGCGCCGGATGGGCGCGAAAGCCCGTGCGGGCGGCTCGTCGACGCCGATCGTTCGCGAATCCACCAGGCGCGACCCGAAACGGACCCCGCCGTAGGTGCGGATGCCCGGACCCGAGCTCAACGCATCGGACCAGCGCGTCTGCGCGAAGTCATGATCCTCATTGCGCAACGCGCGGCGGACCGCCTGCTCAATGCCCATGGGGCGCACCGAAAAATCCTCCCGAGCGCGGGCATCCCGGACCAGCGTGGGATTGCGAAGGCCCTCGACGAGCAGCCGCCCGATGCGGGCGTGCGGCGGCGTCACCAGCGTCAACCAAAGGCTCGAAAGCTTCGGTGTCAGCACCGGCACCGGGATAATCCATCGCCGAAGGCCCCGCTGACGGGCGTATTCGCGCATGACGTCCCCGTAGCTCACCTGGTCATTCCCGCCGATCTCGTAAATGCGGTGTTCCCGGGTGTCGCGCTCGAGAGCCTCGATCAGATACGAGATGACATCCTCAATGGCGATCGGCTGGGTCGGCGTATGGACCCAGCGGGG
>CAYRPT010000051.1:0-4101 GCA_964425895.1 uncultured Solibacteraceae bacterium
AAGGTTTTCACGATAGCGTACAATGCCCGGCGCGGGCTGTCCAACGGCCGGCGGCGATCCGCGGCCATCCGCGCGGGCTGCCTCGTCACTCCGGCAGCGCGAAAGCGACGTAGGCGCCTCCGGAGGGCGCCCCGGATTTCCCGCCGCCCGCCCCGATCACGACGAACTGACGGCCGTTCACTTCATAGGTCGCGGGCGTGGCGTTTCCGGCCGCAGGCAGTTGCGTTTCCCAAAGCAATGCGCCGTTCGTCTTGTCGTACGCCCGGAACTTCCGGTCGAAGTTCGACGCCCCGATGAAGAGCAGACCCCCCGCCGTCACCACCGGACCTCCGTAGTTCTCGCTGCCCGTGTCTTTCATCCCCTTGGCGATCAGCTCCGGGTGCTCGCCAAAGGGGATCTTCCAGACGTACTCGCCGGTGGCGAGGTGGATTGCGTTGAGCGTGCCCCAGGGAGGTTCGACCGCCGGATATCCCTCCGGGTCAAGAAACTTGTTGTAGCCGTCGTGGGTGAACCGCTGCTCGATCGGTGATGCCGGGGCGTCGCCTCCGGCGGCGGTTTGGACATCGGCGCCCGTCGCAAGGAACTCGACGATCGCGTCCACCACATCCGCCTTCAGGTGCGGCGCGCCGGGCATCCGCCCGCGCCCCTTGACGATCACCTCACGGATCTGCGCGCGCGAAAGGCGCTTCGTCACGTCTTTGAGCCCGGGGAACTCCGGCGGGCTCCCGCTCATGTCCGTTTTGTGGCACATGGCGCAGTTGCGCTCGTAGTGCCGCCGTCCCCCGCCGCCGCTCCGGGCGCGCTCCACCAACCGTAGAACCCACGGCATTTCATTCGCGTTCAGGTAGTAGATGCCCGTCTCCGGATCGAACGCCTGCCCTCCCCATTCCCCTCCGCCGTCGAAGCCGGGAAAGACCACCGTCCCCTCGCGGCTGGGCGGCGTGAACTGAGGGCCGTTGCGTAGTTGCCGGAGCCGTTCACTTACCACCCGGTGGGCTTCCGGGGTGCGCTTCGTCACCATCTCCTCGGTGAATAACTGGCGAGAGAACGGTTCGGGGCGGGTGACGAACGGCTGTTGTGCGGCCAGTACCTCGCCCGGTACGTCGGAAGCCGGCACGTCGCGGTACTCAATCGGAAACAGCGGCTCGCCCGTCTCCCGCTCGAACAGCAAAAGCCAACCGGATTTGGTCACCTGGGCGACCGCGTCAATCTTCCGGCCTTCCCGCTCCACGGTGACCAGGTTAGGCGGCGCGGGAAAATCGCGATCCCATACGTCGTGCTTCACCAACTGGAAATGCCAGCGCCGCTTGCCGGTGCCGGCGTCGAGAGCCAGCAGAGTATTGGCGAAGAGATTGTCGCCGGCGCGGTTGGAGCCATAGAAGTCGAAGGAGGCTGATCCCGTGCCGAAAAACACCATTCCGCGTTCGACGTCCAGGCTCATGCCGCTCCAGTTATTGGCGCCGCCGATATATTGCCAGGCATCCTTCGGCCAGGTGTCGTAGCCGAATTCTCCCGGGTGAGGGATGGTGTGAAAGCTCCAGCGCAGCTTCCCTGTCCTTACGTCGAAGGCGCGGATGTCTCCGGGAGCCGCGGGCAGCCCCTCGCTGACGATGCTGCCCACAATCAGCAAATCCTTGTAGACGACTCCCGGGGTGCTGATGGAGATGGAGAGGGTCTCCGGCGGCCGTCCCAGGTGCTCCCGTAGATCGACACGCCCGCCTTGACCGAAGCTCTCCACGAGCTTGCCGGTTTTCGCGTCAAGCGCGAACAACCAGTGCTCGGCGGCGAAGAAGAGGCGTCCTTCTCCGCCCTCGCCCCAATAGTTGAGACCGCGATTGCGGCGCTTGCCGTGCACCACGGGAACGTCGGGATCGCGCGGATCGAAGCTCCACACCTCCCGCCCGGTGGCGGCCTCCAGGGCGAACACCCTCAGTTTCGGCGAAGTCGCGTACAGCAGGCCGCCTACCACAATGGGATTGCACTGCATCTCCGAGCCTTCGAAGGCGTCACCGGTATCGTACTGCCAGGCCACCTTCAGGTTCTTCACGTTCGTACGGTCGATCTGTGTCAGGCCCGAGTACCGTATGTTGTCCCATCCGCCGCCGTAAACCTCCCAGCGCTCATAGGCGGAATGCTCTCCCTGCCGCCGCCCGCAGCCTCCCTGGCTCCACACGACCGTCCCCATCACGGCCAGTGCGAGTCCCCTCATGGATAGCGTGAACATAAGCTTTTGTTTTACCGCGTCTTGCCCCGCAAGTCATCAGCCCGGCCGGGGCTTCACCCTCCCGCTGATTCACCCGTTCGCTTTCCGCTACCATCGCAACAGGCGCCATGACACGGCGGCAATTCCTACAATCGGCAGCCGCTCTCGGTGGAGTCCGGCATTTGACGGCCCGCGAACTCAAGGCGGACGTGGTCATCCTCGGCGGCGGAGTGGGAGGTTGCGCCGCGGCTCTGGCCGCCGCCCGCTGCGGAAGCCGCGTCATCCTGACCGAAGAAACGGACTGGATCGGCGGCCAGTTGACGCAGCAGGCTGTTCCGCCGGATGAGCATCCGTGGGTTGAGCGCGCCGGCGCCACGGCGTCGTACCGTTCCTACCGCGCACTGGTCCGGCGCTACTACCGGGAGCACTATCCGCTGACCACTGAGGCGCAGGGAACAACATTTCTTAACCCTGGCAATTGCAGCGTGTCGGCCATCTGCCACGAGCCTCGGGTAGCCCTGGCCGTGCTCGAATCCATGCTGGCGCCCCACGTGAGCTCGGGACGGCTCCTTATCCTGCGGAGACACGTGCCCGTGTCCGCTGATGCCGAAGCGGACCGTCTACGATCGGTCACCGTCCGGGACCTCGAGTCCGGTGACGAGCGCTCGCTCACGGGCGTCTACTTCCTCGACGCCACCGAGCTGGGCGACCTGCTCCCCCTGACCGGAACCGAGTACGTCAGCGGGGCCGAATCCCAGGCGCAAACCGGCGAGCTCCACGCTCCGTCCGAGCCGGACCCGAACAACGTTCAGGCCTTCACCTGGTGCCTGGTCATGGATTACGTGCCGCGCGCCAACCACACGATTGAGAAACCGCGCGACTACCACTTCTGGCGCGGCTTCATCCCCCGGCTGAACCCGCCTTGGCCCGGCCCATTGCTCAGTCTTACCTACTCCGACCCGCGGACCCTCAAGCCTCGCTCCCTCCCCTTCGACCCGCTCCGGGACGGCCCCGGCCACGAGGGCGGCCTGTGGGCTTATCGCCGGCTCTTGAACCGCGCTAATTTCCGGGAGGGGAGCGGATATAGCGGTGACATCTGCCTGGTGAACTGGCCTCAAAACGACTACTGGCTCGGCAACCTTATCGACTGCGGCCCCGAGGAGGCCGCTCTCCACGGCGAGCGCGCCCGGCAGCTCAGCCTGTCGCTGCTGTACTGGCTTCAAACCGAGGTGGGATGGCCCGGCCTGCGGCCGCGCGGCGACCTGGCCGGTACGTCCGACGGCCTCGCCAAGCGTCCTTACATCCGCGAATCGCGGCGCATCAAGGCGGAGTTCACGGTGCTCGAGGAGCACGTGGGCGCCGAGCAGCGCCGGAAGCTGAACGGGCTCGCGGAGGGCGCCGTGACCGCCGCCGAATTCCCCGACTCCGTCGGCATCGGCAGCTACCGAATCGATTTGCACCCCTCCACCGGTGGCGACAACTACATCGATATCGCCCCGCTGCCCTTCGAAATCCCGCTCGGCGCCCTGATCCCGGTCCGCATGGAGAACCTCCTGCCCGCCGCCAAGAATATCGGAGTAACGCACATCACCAACGGCTGCTACCGGCTCCACCCGGTCGAGTGGAACATCGGCGAGGCGGCGGGGACCCTCGCCCATGCCAGCATCGTTTCGTCGGCGAAGCCCCGCGCCATCCGCAATTCCCCGGCCGCCCTGGAGCGCTTCCAGCGCGAGTTGGGCGGTCAAGGCGTCGAGATTCGCTGGCCCCGCGAACTGCGAACCGTCGTCCGGTAGCGCCCGTTCGCACACTGTCCAGGGAACATTTCGTGAATGTTCCCTTCTCAACAATGACGTGCGGCCTCTCGCGCCGGAGGCGCCCCGCCGCGCGGTTAGCGCCTC
>CAYRPT010000051.1:4201-11701 GCA_964425895.1 uncultured Solibacteraceae bacterium
ACAATGACGTGCGGCCTCTCGCGCCGGAGGCGCCCCGCCGCGCGGTTAGCGCCTCAGTACTCCTCGCGCGACCCGCGGCGGACCAGGCCCCGGCCCCGCAGATACCATTCGGTGGTTTGGCCGGCGCCCGGCGCCCCGCCGGCGCAGAAGGACACACGGTCCACGCCCGCTCCGCTCAAAAGCTGGTTGGCCACGGCGTCGCGGCCGAGTGTCTTCTCCTTCTCCCGCGCCAGCACCAGGTCCTCCAGCACGTTCCGTCGCGTGAACGAGCGAATGGAATCGAAGTCGGCTCCGGGTTCCTCGGGCTGGCCGCACAGGAACGCGCGCAGCGGTCCGAGGAGCACGGCGTCGGCGCGTTCGCGGATGCCCGGCAGGCGCGCCGGGATGCGAAGGTGGGAGGTCGCGACCGCATCCGAGACGCGAACCTCCATCGGATAGGTGGCCCAGCGGCCGCGGCTCGTCACCTGCGGTTCGAACTTGTAGCGGCCCGGCCGGAGGTCCTTCGGGACAAAGACGTCAATCCAGAAAACCTCCACCGTCTGGTTCGGAATTCCGTGATGGCGGTCCGGAACGTGGCTGAGGTAAGGGGTGTCCACGCGAAGCAGGCGGTCGGGTACCCAGCCCTTCTCCTGTTTGTGCCAGATCTCTTTGTAGACGTCGATACCGAAAATTCCTTCCGGATTGGAGCCGACGAACAGATAGAAATGTTCGCCCGGCGGCGCCGAGACGACCACCTGGAAACTCGCGTGGGTGTTGCGCGCCACGAGCGGCGAGAGAATCTCGGCGGGACGTCCCACCCGGTCCTGGGGAACGATTTCGCCGAACGGATCAACCCGCCGGAACTCGGAGTAGACCTGTATGTCCTGGGCCTGAAGGACACAGCTGAGGGACAGGAGGTCGAGCATCAGCCCCACGGCCGCTCGCGGCCGGGAGCAGCGACGGGAACACGCGGATGCGGCCGGGTCACTCCCTCGCGGCCGCCCAAAGAATGGCATTGTGCACAAGCCTCTGAAAATGGGGATGGCGATGGGCTTCGGTCCCATGTCCGAGTTGGATGACGGCCACGCGCGCTTTTTCGTAGGGGCCGATCCACACCAGCGGACCGTCCGAGGTTTCGTGATTCGTCTTCATCAAGACTTTGATTCTCGGCGAGAACCACATGGTCTTGTAGGTTTCGTCGTAGATGTGCATCGGCGGGATGCCTTGGGTGATGCGGTGCTCGGCCACGGTCTCGGTCTTGAGCCAGACATCATGCTGATAGGTGGACGGGGGGAATTCGGCGGTCTTGTTCAGCACGTAGCGGGCGCCGACGATTTCTTCCCACCACCATCGCCAATCCTGGTAGCTCGCCAGGGCGTGATGCAGGACCACCAGGCCCTTGCCGCTCTCCAGATGCCGTCGGAGGTTGGCCTGGTGTTCCGCCTTGATGGGCTGCATCATATCGTACTGGACGACGACGTCGGTCCGGTCGAGCCGGCCGGCAGTGTAGGCGTCGGGCTGATAGACGACGTTGGTCTCCAAGTCCGGGCGCCCGTCGAAGACCTCGAACAGCGACGGGGCGAAGTCGTGCCCTCCGATCACCAACTCCACGCGGACGGGGTTTGTCTTCGGCGGCTCGGCACGCATCGATGCCGGCAGCGTCACCTTCCCGGTGGCCGCCCATTCGGCGCCCCGGGCCAGGGTGGTCACGAAGCCGTCGGCGTACATGGCCGCCGGGTCGTGGCCGAGGGCGGTATGGAAGACACGGCCCTGGCCGTAGATCAGAGTCCACAAGAGGGGTTCGTCCTCACCCGTGCCGCCGGTCGCCGGGTCGCTGTAAGCGGAGGCCAGCACCTGGATGCCGTCTCTCGTTTCGAGGTTGTGGTACAGCTCGTCGCTGATCAGGAAACTGGGGCTCATGCCCTTGGCGATGGGGTGTTCAGGGTTCCGGAACTTGACTTCGAAGACGTGCCGCTTGCCATGCCCGGATTTGGCGGGCCCTTCCACCCAGCGGGCGCCGATCATCTCGAAGTAGTCCTTCCATGGCTCTTCGCGCAGCCCGGTCCGGCGGTGGTTGTCGGCCAGGACCTCGAGGTCGCCGAAGGCATAGCTCGCCGCGTGAATCGCGACCAGCCCTTTACCCGTGCGTACGGCCGACCCGACGGCGTTCTCCGCCTCCTGGCCCCAACGCGGACCACAGTAGTCGAGCACAATCAGGTCGTAAGGCATCACCGAGCGCAGCGAAAGGCCGGACGGCTCATCCACCACGCGGACATCGAACTTGCCCGTGTCCGTAAGGGCCTTTTTCAGGAACGGCGTGGTGGAGCGCCAGTCGTGGTTGTTGCGGCCCGAGAGGATCAGCGTGCGGATCTTGCCCGGCTGAAAGAACGGGTCCATTCTTGTCTGGGCCGCCAGCGGAGCCAGCGCGCAGGCGGCGAGCAGAAATAGGCGATGGGGTCGCATGATGCCCCAGTTATATCTCGCGGGCCGGAGGTATGCAATCGCGGCCGGCGGTCACGATCTCCGATCGGCCCGTGGGGTGTTAACGTAGAAGCATGGAGTCCATGGGAGGCCGCCTATGGAAACCGCGACCGGGCTCGATCTCAGGCTGTCCGATCTGGAGTTGGGGCTGTTGATCGAGTTGCTCGAATCCGAGAAACGGGAGCTGCCCTCGGAGATCCATCACACGGACTCGAGAGCTTTGCGGGAGAGCCTGCGGGCGAGGCTCACTACAGTGGAGGACCTGCTCGCTCGTCTCCGTCGGGGCTAGGGTCTCGATGGTATGGGGCCGGTTCCGGGCGCCGTATGCGGGCGAGGCCCGCGGCGCAAGGGGAGGCTCTGCGCGTCCGATGATATCCTGGGATGAATTCCCTCTCCGGAAAACAACCTTGAAAATCGGTTTTGTCAGTCTCGGGTGTCCGAAGAACCTCGTCGATACGGAGGTCATGATGGGCCACCTTCAGGCCGCCGGGCACGAGCTCACGCCGAAGCCCGAGGAAGCGGATGTCATCGTGGTCAACACCTGCAGCTTCATCGATCCGGCGCGCCAGGAGTCCGTCGACGCGATTCTCGAAATGGCGGAGTACAAGAGGACCGCCGGCGTACGGCGGCTGGTCGTGGCCGGCTGCATGGTGGAGAGGCACCGCGAGGAGATCCGCGCGAGCTTGCCCGAGGTTGACGGGCTGGTCGGCACCAACGAGATCGAGCAGATTGCCGCCGTCTGTGAGGGAGCGGAGCCGGGGGCGGCCCCCATGGCCCCTTACCTCTACCACGAGTGGACCCCCCGCGTGTTGTCCACGCCGCGGCACTACGCTTATGTGAAGATCGCCGAAGGATGCGATCACCCGTGCTCGTTCTGCGTGATCCCGCAGTTTCGCGGCCGGTTCCGAAGCCGGCGGTTCGAAAGCGTGGTGAACGAGGTTGCGGGGCTGCTGGCGCGCGGCGTGAGGGAGATCAACCTCATCGGACAGGACACGACCAGCTATGGGGAAGACCTCGGCATCAAGGATGGATTGGCTCTCCTTCTCGAGCGGCTGGCCGCGCTGCCCGCGCCCCACGAGAAGTGGATCCGCTTTCTCTACGCCTATCCCAACCGGGTCACCCAGCGTCTGCTCGATGCCATCGCCGCCCACGACGCGCTGGTGAAATATATCGACATCCCCCTCCAGCATGCCAACCGCGAAGTGCTCCGGCGGATGAAACGGGGAAGCGGCGGCGAGCAATTCCTGCGCCTGATCGAGCGAATCCGGCGGACCATTCCAGGGGTCGCCCTCCGCACCAGCATGATCGTCGGTTTTCCCGGCGAAACCGAGGACGACTTCAACGAGCTCTGCCAGTTTGTGCGGGCGGCGGCCTTCGACCGCCTCGGCGTGTTCTCTTACTCCGACGAGGAGACCAGCGGCGGCTTCCTCCTGGATGGCAAGGTGGATCGCCGGACGATCTACAACCGCAAGCGCCGGCTGATGGCCATCCAGCGCCGCATTTCACGGGAGCGCAACCGGCGGTTGGCTGGATTGGAGCTGCCCGTTCTCGTCGAAGGCCCGGCGGCGGAAACCGATCTGCTTTGGACCGGACGGCTGCCGACGCAGGCGCCGGAGATCGATGGCGTCTGCTTCATCAACGATGACGGCGGCCATCCGCTGCGGCCCGGTGAGATCCGCCGGGTGCGTATCGGCAAGACGCTCGACTATGATCTCGTCGGAGCGGTGGTAGACGGGTCAGCGCCCGCCGTCGCGCCGGCCGCTTCGATATTCCCTATTCTGACTGGCGACGGGCCGTCGCCCGCGGGCCGCGCAATGTAACGGCCGGGCGGCGGTTTCCGGCGTGGCGCTTGACGATGACGCCCAGAAGACGAAAGATGAGATGTCCGACTTGCGGCAAGCTGGTGCGCTTTGGAGACCCGTTGATGCCTTTTTGCAGCGAGCGGTGCAAGCTGATCGACCTCGGGAACTGGGCCTCGGAGCGCTACGTGATCTCTACTTCCGTCGGCCCGGAGGCGGCGGCGCTGGAAGAGGAGGGCGGCAAGACCGAGGATGAAAGATAGGGCGGCCTTCGCGCTGGCGACCTGGTTTGGCAGCGGTTACTCCCCGGTGGCGCCGGGAACAGCGGGCTCACTGGCCGCGGTGGTGATCGCCGCCGGAGCGCACTACTGGCTGGGTTGGGGCCGCTGGGAGTTGTTGGCGGCCGCGGCGCTCGCGGCGCTGGTGGGTGTCTGGGCGTCGGGCCGGGTAGCTCTCCGCGAGGGGGCCGATGATCCGGGTATAGTGGTGATAGACGAGGTGGCCGGCCAGTGGCTGACTCTAGCGGGCGCGGCGGGATTCACATGGAAGACCTGGCTCGCCGGCTTTCTGCTATTCCGCGCGCTGGATATCTGGAAGCCTGCGCCGGCCCGGCGCCTGGAACGGCTCCATGGGGGTGTGGGCATTGTGGCGGATGATGTGATGGCTGGTGTCTATGGCGCCGCCCTCCTCCTCGCGGCCGGTCCTTGGCTGATCTGAACTATGGCGACCAGAAAGAATTCGAAGACCGCTGACGGCAGACCGGAGATCGAGAACGTCAGTCCGCCGGCGGCGATTCCCGGAGGCGAATTCCAGATCCGGGGCCGGGGTTTTTCGCGCGAAGGGCGCCCCGCGGTGACGATCGGAGAGGAGCCGGCGGCGGTGATCATCGGATCGGATACCTACGTCATCGCCCGCGTACCCGAAGGGGCGGTGGCGGGGGAGGTGACGGTCGCCAACGGAAGCGATGTCAGCTCCGTTTGGAGCTGTGATATCGGACTCCCGATTGCTGATTCTCTGCACCCGGTGGCCAACCCCGCGGTGGACCGGCGGGGCAACATATTCGCCACGTTCAGCGGCTCGCGCGGTCAGAAGACACCCGTCTCCGTTTACAAGGTTGATCTCAACTATCAGGTTCAACCTTTCCTCACCGACCTGATGAACGCCACCGCTCTCGCGTTCGGCCGGGACGGACTCCTGTATGTGTCCAGCCGCAGTGACGGCATTGTCTACCAGGCGGCCGAGGATGGTGGCCTTTCCGTTTTCGTGGAGGGCATGGGCGTGGCCACCGGACTCGCCTTCGACCGGGACGACAATTTGTATGTCGGCGACCGGAGCGGGACGATCTTCAAGGTAAGCACCGATCGCCAGATCTTCGTTTTCACGACGCTGGAGGCATCCATCTCCGCCTACCACCTGGCGTTTGGACCTGAGGAGTTCCTTTACGTGACGGGGCCCACCACGTCCAGCTTCGATTCGGTGCAGAGGGTCTCCCCGGCTGGCGAGGTTGAGGTCTTCTATCGCGGCCTGGGACGTCCGCAGGGCATGGCATTCGACGCGGCCGGCAACCTTTATGTCGCCGCGTCGATGCGTGGCCGTAAGGGCGTCGTCCGAATCAGCCCGGACCGCGAGGCGGAGTTGTTCCTCTCCGGGCCGAACATCGTCGGACTCGCCTTCACTCCGGCGCGGGCCTTGATTGTGGCCACCAACAACGCTCTGTACCGGGTCGACGTGGACATTCAGGGGTTGCCGCTTCCCTGAGGGCGGAGTGGAGACCCGTATGGATGCCGAGATCATCGCGATCGGTTCGGAGCTGCTGACCCCCCGCCGTCTCGACACCAACTCTCTCTATCTGACCCACGCCCTCAACGCCCTCGGCATCGAGGTCGTGGCCAAAGCGGTGATCGGGGACGACCGGGCGCGGCTCGCCGCGGCCGTGGCCGCCGCCATGGAACGATCCGAGGTCGTGATTACGACGGGCGGGTTAGGGCCCACCGAAGACGACGTCACGCGGGACGCGGTGTCCGCCGCCCTCGACCGCAAGCTGTCGTTCCGGCAGGACCTCTGTGACGGGATCGAAGAGCGGTTCCGGCGGATGGGGCGGAAGATGGCCGAGATCAACCGGCGCCAGGCGTTCGTCATCGATGGCGCCGAGACGCTTGCGAACGACCACGGAACGGCGCCTGGACTTTGGATCGGGCTGGGACCGCATCGCGCGCTCGCCCTTCTGCCCGGTCCGCCGCGCGAGCTGAAGCCGATGTTCGAGCGGGACTGCCTGCCGCGGTTGCGCGCGCTCGCGCCGCCGCTGGTGATTCGCACGCTCCAGTTCCGGGTCACGGGAATCACTGAATCGGACCTGGACCAATTGATCGCGCCCGTCTACACGAAGTATGAGAACCCGGCCACCACGGTTTTGGCGGCCCCCGGCGACATCCAGGTTTTCCTGCGCGCCCGCTGCCGGTCGGAAGAGGAAGCCGAGCGGCTCCTGGCCGAGGTGGGCGGACCGATCGAAGCGCTTCTCGGTGACCGCATCTACGCGCGAGATGACACGACGCTGGAGGGCGTGGTGGGCTCGCTGCTGCGGGAGGGCGGGTACACTCTCGCCGTGGCGGAAAGCTGCACCGGCGGGATGTTGGCGCAGCGAATCACGTCCGTGGCGGGCGCATCGGGCTACTTCCTCGGCGGCTTGGTCGTCTACACCGAGGAGGGGAAACGGGATCTGCTCGGCGTCCCGCCGGATGTCTTGGTGAAACACGGCGCCGTGAGCGAGGAGGTGGCCCGGGCGATGGCGTCCGGAGCCCGGGAGAAGAGCGGCGCGGACTACGCGTTGGCGATCACCGGCGAGGCCGGCCCGGAATCCGCGACCGGGCAGCCGGTGGGCACCGTCTTCGCGGGCCTGGCGACTCCCGAAGGAGTCACCGTCGACCGGAAGCGTTGGGTCGGAGACCGCGAGCGCGTGCGCCTGCTCTCCACCCAACAAGCTCTGGACATGCTCCGTCGCAGCCTGGCTCGGCCGCGCCACTGAGGCTCGCATTTTCCCGCGAGACTGACACAACGTTTGCGGGCTGCCGGTGCGGGGGCTCGTCTTGTGGAGCGCGCCGCCAGGCGTGCAACGCCGGCGGTCTCGCCGGCGGAATCAGACCACAGCCCCGACCGTCGCCGGCTGACTCTCCGCTCGGGCATTCATAGAGTCACTTCGGATCCGCCGGGCCTATCCCCTTCTTGCCGTGGCGGTTGCCACCCG
>CAYRPT010000052.1:0-11642 GCA_964425895.1 uncultured Solibacteraceae bacterium
CTCTGTTCCCTCAACAGGACTTCGCTGTGGAATTCTGCGCCGGGAAGTAGCTAGACTAGTCCTCCCGCACTGCAACTCCCCCATCCGCACAGGGCTGGTCCCACCAACATGCGGCCGCCGCCGTCACCGCACTGTTGTCCGCTGATAGTCGCCCCGCATCGTGATCTTGGGATGCTTCGCCACCGCCCGGAACTGATACTCCTTGCCCGGAGGCAGCCCGCGGATCTCGATGCTGTACCGGCCGGCCGCCGTCATGGTCTGCATCTCGGACGCCTCCCAGTGGAGGTTCACCGTTGCCTGATCGAAGCTCACGTATTCCTGATACTCCACTCCCACCTCGACCGTGGGCGCCCCGGCAAGTTCGATCAGGTTCCCCTCGACAACGACGGCGCCGCCACCCCGCGCGGAGGCGCTGACGGTCTCGGCATAGGGAGGCTCCTCAAACGCCGGCGCCACATTTTCGAGCTTCACCACCACCGGGTTCGGCCACTTCTCATTGTTGTAGAGGCGCTGCGCGCGTACGACCGAGATGCGCAGGGCGTCCGGCGCCGGCTCGAGTTTCGGCGCGCCGTCGGCGTCGGGCATGTACTCGACGATCCGTCCGTCGTGGCCCAGCACGCTGATTCGGGTTCCGCTGGTCGCCTTCACCGAGCGCAGCAGGAACTCGCGGCGTTCGCCCCGAGGCCAGTCGGGCATGCGCGTGAGGAATGCGTAGACTGTGGTCCCATCCTTTTTCCTGGTGAACCAGATGTCCTCTTCGCGGGGCACGATCCACGGGCGCGTGTCGTGAATCGACTCGCCGTTGACCGCGTGCCAAAGCGCGATTTCGCGGAGCAGCGCTTCCTGTTCGATCGGGATTTCCCCATTCGGCTTCGGCGAGACATTCAGCAGGAGGGCGCCGCCCTTCGCCCGGGTCTCGATGAGAATCTCGATGATCCGCGTGCCCGATTTGTAGGCCTCATTGGTGGGCTTGTAGTTCCACTGTGTACCCATCGTCAGACAGGCTTCCCACGCGCCCGGAAGCTGCCGGCCGGGTATGAACTGCTCCGGCGTGGCGATGGCGCCCCGGGTGATCAGGCAGTTGGGTTGAAGCGTCCAGGCGGTCTTCTTCGTAGGAATTCGCCCCTCGCCGTCGATGAAGAGCACATCCACGGGGCCGTAGTTCGTGAACAGCTCCCTCACCTGCTCGGTGATGAACTTCGAATAGGCAGGGTCAGTGTCCGGGTGGGGATCGAGGTTGTTGCGGGTGACGGAGAATCCGTGCCGGTGCAGCCACGTGAAGTCCTCTGGAGAGTAATAGATTCCGGCGGCGAGTCCATGTTGCCGCACCGCGCGAAAGTACTCATAGAGGACATCTTTGCCGTGGGGGGTGTTGGTCACCTTATAGTCCGTCGTCTTGGTGTCCCAGAAGCAGAATCCGTTGTGGTGCTTGGCGTCGAAGACGACGTAGCGCATCCCGGCCAGCCTGGCCAGGACAACGTACTCCTCGGGGTCCCAACGAGCCGGACGAAACGTCCTCGGAAGCTCATTGATGGACCACTCAAGCCAGGATCTGGACGCGCCCACCATGTGGTGGCTCATCACGCTCCCCACTTGGCTGTCGACGCCCCAGTTGATGAACATGCCGAAGCCCGCGTCCTGCAACCATTCCAGACGCTCGGGCCGGTTCCCCATACCCGGAATGTCCTCGTGGGCGTCGTTGAGGGCGGTGGGCATCGCCGTTTGGGCCAGGGCCGCACCGGCGGCGAGCCCACTGGCCACCAGCAGCAAACGGAATGCGGACCTCCGGATCACTGGGAGCCTCCGGCGGAGGTGATCTTGAGCGTATAAGCGTGCGCTCCGGGCAGGCCGGCGGGCAGGCTGACCACGAGGTTGTCACCCTCGGCCCGATGGGGAAGCGCCGGGGGGCCGCCCAGCAAAGAGACGGAGGCGGCCGGTCCGGCGCGGAACCCTTCGAGCGTGATCTCGCCCGCCGCGGGAGGGCCCAGCACCACCGCGTACACCGCATCCCCCTTGCTGGTGAAGCGGACCGCCGGTCCGCCCGCGACCTTTCCCTCCGCGCGCTGCCAGGGGCGGGTGCCGAAGATCGCTTCACCATTCACGGAGAGCCATTTGCCGAGCGCCCGCAGACGTTCCAGTTGAATCCCGGGGATCGAGCCGTCGGCGTGCGGGCCGACATCGAGTAGAAGGTTGCCGTTCTTACTCACGATGTCGGCGAGCAGGTGGATGAGGGCCTCCTCCGAGAGTGTGTGCTCTGGACCTTCCACCTGGTTGTAGCCGAATGAAAAGCCGAGCCCCCGGCAGGTTTCCCACTTGTAGCCGGTGATGTCGTCCATCCGCCGGTACTCGGGCGTGACGAAATCGTGGTGGCGTTTCGGAGCGTCCGGGCGGCGGATCTCAAAGCGGTCGTTGACCAGGCCGTCGGGGAACCGGTTGTAGTAATCGGCGAAGATGTTGACCAGATCCCCCTGTTCGGGGTAGCCGATGTCGTTCCAGAGGACGTCCGGCTGATAGCGGTCGATGAGCTCGCGCCAGTGCGCGTCGGCGTATTCCGCGTATTCCTTAGTGTGCGGAATGGTCTCGAACACACCTTTGATGTCACGGATCGGCGTCTCGTTGAAGCTCCAGTCCAGTCCGCCCGAGTAGTACAGGCCCATGCGCACGTTCCGGGTTCGCGCGGCGCGCGTCAGTTCACCCACGATATCCCGTTCCGTGTGCTGCTGATCGGGTCGCCGGTGCGAGTTGACTATCTGGCTCGGCCAGAGCGGGTAGCCATCGTGGAACTTGGAGACCAACACGATGTACTGGGCGCCGGCCTCGGCGATCTGGCCAACCATGACGTCCGGGTTCCACTTGGCGGCCTCTTGGTTGAACTGCGGAATGAAGTCCAGGTAGTGGAAATCCCTTCCGTAGGTAGCGTGGTGGTGTTCCTGGGTGGGGCTGCCGTCGATCTTCAACGTGTTCCAATACCACTCGGCGTAGGGGTTCTTGACGAACCATTCTTTCCAGTCCACCTTGCCGAGCTCGCCGGTTGGCGGAGCCCAGGCCGGCACGGAGTAAAGGCCCCAGCACACCATGATGCCGAACTTGGCGTCATGGAACCATTCCGGGACCTGGTGGGTGCGGATAGACTCCCAGGCCGCCTCAAACTTGGGCTTGGCCGGTGGCGTGGACGCGCAGCCCGCCAGCAAGCAGATCGCGCTAGAGATAGGTATCGAGGTCTTCATCATGGGGGGCGCCCTCGGCACGCGCTCGAGGCGCACACGGGACCCAAGTATAGTGCGCATCCGAGCGGCGCGACAATTTGAAAGAATCGAACCGCGGGTTAAGGAGCTCTTAATGCCGGTTTCGGCATCGCCCGGCACACCGGCGATCCGGCCACCATCCGCCGGGAGAGAATGAGAGGTGAAATGGCTCGGGGGATCCGTACGTGCTGGGCGGTGCGTAGAAGACGAATCTTGCCCGCGTTTTGCCTTTACTTCGCCTTCGCGGCGGAAGCCGCGGCGGCCGACAAGGCCTGGTGGTGCGTCACGACTCCCAACTTCGAGGTTTTCACCGACGCCGGAGAGACGCTGGGCCGAAAGGCAGCCGAGCGGATGGAGCAGGTTCGGACCGTGTTGGCGGCGGCCCCGCCCTGGGGTGGCGCGCAGCAGCCCGTGCGGGTCTATCTGTTCCGGTCGCGCGCCGACTACGCGAAGTACCAGCCGACCGAAATCACCGAAGGCTTCTTCCAGAGCTCCCCCGAAGGGGATTCCATCGTCCTGCACACGGCCGCTGAAGACTGGCCGCGCATCGCCTCGCACGAGTATGTGCACGTGGTCCTCAACCACGCTCCGGCCGCGTTGCCGCTATGGCTGGAAGAGGGTTTGGCGGAGTTCTATTCCACGATGCGTCCCACGGGTGGACGGCTGGCGGTCGGCGGGGAGATCGCCCGTCATGTGCAAGTGTTGCGGGCCGGCCCCTGGCTCCGGGCAGAGGACCTCGAGGCGGTAGACCACGACTTTGCCGCCTTCCGCCGGCGGAAGCAGGACGCCGTCTTCTACGCCCAAAGTTGGGCGCTGGTCCATATGATGAACTTCGCGCCTGGCTATCAGGAAAGGATGCCCGAATTCGTGCGCCTCCTGGTTGCCCCGCTGGCGCCCGGCGAGGCCTTCGAGAAGGCGTTTGGGAGAAGCATTGCCGTCGCCTTGGGAGATCTGCGGAACTACGTCCAGCGGCCGCTGCCCACCGTCGAGTTGGGCTGGTCGCCGGGCGGCCCCGTGGCCGAAGCGCGGCCGCTCAACTCCGAGAACGTACAGCAGGCCAGGCTCGATCTCGACCTGCAATTGGGCCGATGGGACACCACCGAAGTGGAACTCGAACGGCTAGCGCGCCAGATGGGGGGTAGTGCGCGAGTCGAGACCGCCCGGGCGCTGGTCGCGCTAGGCAATAAAAACGTCTCCGCCGCGCGCGAGCACTTCGAGCGTGCGATCGCCACCGGCGAGGCCGCGGCCCGGACATATTACGAGTACGCGATGCTGCTGCGGGAACTGGGCGCCGACCCAAGGCTCGTCACGCGGAACGTCGAGGAAACGGTCGCCCGTAACCCACGATACGCTGAGGCGTGGTTCTTCCTGGGGGTGGAGGCGGCCAACCGAGGCGATCCGCACGCAGCCATTCGAGCCATCGAGCGCGCGGTGGAGATCCTGCCCCGGCAGGCTTCGTTCTGGCACGCCCTCGTGCTGGCCTACCATCAGGCGGGGAAACGCGAAGAGGCGCGGAGGGCCGCCCGGCGCCTCGAGCTCGGCGCGCGGACGCCGCAGGAGAGGGAGATGGCGCAGGCCGCGCTTCGGCTGGCGGGGGGAGAGGAGCCGTGGGTCGAACTGGGTCGGCGCGCCCCGGTTGAGACGCCTTCCTCATGGTTCATGCCCCGGGGAGATCACCGCGTTGAAGGCACGCTCCGCCGGATCGAGTGCCTGGACAAGCGAGCGAGACTGCTTGTGGCCACGGCGGACGAAACCGTTTCGCTTCTCGTTTCCGACCCGGAAAAAGTGACCGTGCGCAACGCCGGGGGAACTACCTTCGAGTTCGGCTGCGGCGCCGCCGCACAGTCCGTACTCGTGGAGTATGTCGCCCGGGAGGACAAGGATGCCGGAACCGTGGGAGACGTCACTGCCATTGAAGTCAGAGAGTAGGATGCCGGTGTGAGGCCGGCCGGCCGCTGCAAGCGCCCTTCGCCCCATCGCGAGTAGATCCGATCCCGTGCCGAACTCAGCGTTCGCGCTCGCTCCACCCCGAGCCGCGGCCTGCGGCGGTTGATATACTACGGACTTGCCTCTGTCCGTCCTTGTCCTCAGCCTCTGAGCGTTCCGGCCGCACCCGGCCGCGGTGAAGCGGTGGGGTGCGCGCGGACGCTCTTCTTCCGCGGCTTTTCCCAAAGTCAGCAGTGCGGAGAGGAGGTGTGCTTTGAAGCTGGACGACCTGGGCTGGTCTCCTTTTTTCAACGGGCCATTCGAATTCCTTGCCGGCGATGGCGCCGTTCCCGGGCGGGTCACCATGGCCGCCCGAGGACTGTTTCGGGTACTCCATGAGGGCGGAGAAACGCTGGCCGCGGCTGCCGGTCACCTCCGCCAGACCCAACTCGTAACCGGAGACTGGGTAGCGCTGGACCTGGCGGCGCGGCGGATCGTTGGTCTCGCGGCCCGCCGCACCTGTGTCCGCCGGCGCCGTCCCGGCGGCCGGGGCGATGCGCAGCCGCTGGCGGCCAACGTCGATATCATTCTCATCGTTTGCGGGCTCGACGGCGACTTCAACCCGCAGCGGATCGAACGCTATCTTGTGGTGGCCAACGATTCGGGCGCCAGAGCGGCCGTGGTGCTGAACAAGAGTGACCTGCACCACTCGCCCTGGGCGGCGGCCGCTCAGGTGCAGGAGCTGGCGGACGGGCGGCCGGTAATCCTCGCCTGCGCCCCGGACGGGACCGGCCTCGACGAGATAGAGAACCTGTTCGCTCCCCGTGAGACCGCGGTGCTTCTCGGCTCCTCCGGGGCGGGCAAGTCCACGCTTGTGAACCGGCTCCTCGGCGCCGACCGGCAACGTACCTTCGCCGTTCGCGACGACAGCCGCGGCCGCCACACCACCACCCTCCGCGAGCTCGTGATCCTCGCTTCGGGGCGGCTGGTGATCGATACGCCCGGCCTGCGCGAAGTCGGCCTATCGTCCGGTGTAGAGAGCGTGGCCGGGAGTTTCCCGGACATCGGGGCCCTCGCCGCCGGCTGCCGCTTCCGCAACTGCCAACACGACGGCGAGCCGGACTGCGCGGTGGAGGCCGCCGTCGAGGCGGGGCGGCTATCGGCCGGCCGTCTGGCAGGCTTCCGCAAGTTGCGCCGCGAGGCGCGGTTTCTCGAGGCCAAGGAAGACGCCGCGGCGGCCTGGCGCTCGAAACAGGAGGTGAAGCGTCTCCACCGGCGGATGCGGCGGTTCTTTCAACAATAGCGCGCCTCGCACGGGCTCTTCCCCATGCCGGCGCGGTTATACTACAGCCATGCTTTGCCGGCTCGTAACTGCATTATGCTGCCTGCTCGCTCCCGCGTTGGCCGAGGAAGTGCGGGTGGCGGGCCTCGGCGAGCCAGTGGAAATCCTGCGCGACCGCTGGGGCGTGCCCCACATCTACGCGAAAAACTCCCAGGACCTGTTCTTCGCCCAGGGCTACATGACCGCGCGGGACCGTCTCTGGCAAATCGACCTCTGGCGGCGCGTCGGCACCGGCAGATTGGCCGAGATCCTCGGCGAAGCGGCGGCGCCGCGCGATCGCCTGGCGCGCCTGATCGCTTTCCGGGGCGACTGGGACGCCGAGTGGGCCGGCTATTCCGGCGACGCGTTGGAGATCGTCCGCGCATTCACGGCCGGCATCAATGCGTACATCCAGGGGCTGGGAGGCGCCCGTCCGCTCGAGTTTCGTGTTGCCGGCTACGACCCCGGTCTCTGGCAACCGGAGGACGTCGTGTCCCGCGTCGCCGGACTGCTCATGGCGCGCAACGTGTCCCGCGAGGTGGCCCGCGCCGTCGATATCCGGCGCTTCGGCATCGAGACCGTCCAGCGTCTCATGCCGCCCGATCCATTTATCGAGATCCGAGTACCCCATGGGCTCGATCTCAACGACATCACGCTTTCGATCCTCGACGAATACAACGTCGCGACCGGCGGCGTCCGCTTCCCCGAGCAGCAGGGCTCGAACAACTGGGTGGTGGACGGAAGCTTGAGTTCCACGGGCAAGCCGCTGCTGGCGAGCGATCCGCACCGCCCCGTGCAGATCCCCTCGCTGCGCAAGACCTGGCACCTGGTGGCGCCCGGCTGGAATGTGTTCGGCGGGGGGGAACCCGCTTTACCCGGCGTTGCTCTTGGACACAACGAACACATCGGTTTCGGCTTCACCATCGTCGGCATCGACCAGGCCGACCTCTACGTGGAGAAACTGAACCCCGAAAACCCGGACGAATACCTCCACCGGGGCCAGTGGCGCAAAGTCGAGGTCGTGCGGGACCAACTGCGCGTGCGGGGCCACGCGGCGCCGTTTCCGATCGAACTGCGCTATACGATGCACGGCCCCGTAATCCACGAGGACCGCGCGCGGCGCCGCGCCTACGCGCTGCGGTGGGTGGGAGCGGAGCCGGGCGGCGCCGGCTATCTGGGGGCTTTGCGACTACTCCGCGCCCGGAACTGGAACGAGTTCCAGCGCGCCATGGAGAACTACAGGATCCCATCGGAAAATATGGTATACGCCGACCGCGAGGGCAATATCGGCTGGATTGCCGCCGGCTGGGTCCCCCTGCGCCCGAACTGGTCCGGACTTCTCCCGGTCCCGGGCGATTCGGGGGAATACGAGTGGAGCGGATACCTGCCGGGCCGCGAAAACCCCCGCCGGTTCAACCCGGCGGAACACTATATCGCCACCGCGAATCACAACATCCTGCCGCCGGGATATCCGCATGTGCTGTCGTACGAGTGGTCGGCTCCGTTCCGGTTCGCACGTGTCGAGGAGATGCTGCGGGCGGACAAGAAGTTTACCGTCGCCGATTTCGAGCGCATGCAGTATGACGTGACTTCCTTCGCGGCGCGCCGCTTCCTGGAAGTCCTGCGCGGCTGGCGACCGCCGCCGGGCTCGCTTGATGCCAGCGTGCGCGACCGCCTCCTTCGTTGGGACGCCCGCCTCGCCGTGGAATCTGTCGAGGCCACCCTCTTCGCCGTTTGGACGTCTCGCCTCCCGGCGGCCTTGTACGGACCGGAGTTAGGCGCGCGGGTTTCGCTGGTCCAGGCGCTGCGGGATCTGGAGGCGGAACACAACCACGAGGCGCTCGGGCGATCGCTTCGAGACACTCTCGCGGAACTGGAGGGCCGCTTCGGCGCGAACATGGAGCAGTGGCGCTGGGGCACCGCGCATCAAGTACACTTCCGCCACCCGCTGGGGCACGGCGACTGGGATCGGGGACCGCTGCCCCGACCTGGCAACGCCGAGACCGTAAACGCCGCCGGCGGGAGTCTCTACCGCCAGACCTCGGGCGCCTCGTACCGCCACATCCTCGATCTGGCCGATTGGGACCGCTCGGTGATGACGAACACGCCGGGTGAATCCGGCGCCCCCGAGAGCGCGTACTACGCCAACCTTCTCGACGACTGGGCCGCGGGCCGCTATCACCCCATGCCCTTCAGCCGGAAGGCCGTCGAGGCCGCCGCGGCCGAGCGCATCGTTCTCGTTCCGTCCCGCTGACCCGTTACCATATCGTCATCGACTCCTCGAATAGCCCTGCCAGGTCGTCGGGCGAGGCCGGCCGCGGTGACAGCTTGGTGACCCGGTGTTGCGGCAGCGTCGCCTCCACCAGCGCGGGCACGTCGGCCGCCTCGTAGCCGACCGCCCGGAGGCCGTTCGGGATCCGGAGAAGCTGCATGAACTCGGTGATCCGGTCCGCCAGTATTTTGCCCGCATCCTCCTTCGCCACGCCCTCAACCTTCGCGCCCAAGGCCTCCGCGGCGGCGAGGTGGCGCTCCGGGCACGCCGGCGCGGTGAATCGAAACACCGCGGGCGCGTTCAGGATCACCGAAACGCCATGAGGGATCAACGCGTGGTCCACCGGGTAGCCCGGCGGCCGGTACCGGCGCACCATGCCCGAAACGGGGTAGGACATGCCATGCGGAAGATGGACGCCGGCGTTGCCGAACCCCATTCCCGCGAAGGCCGCGGCCAGCAGCATGTTCTCGCGGGCTTCGTCGTCGCCCGCGTCCCGAACGGCGCGCGGCAGGTACCGCGCCACCATCCGCAGCGCCTCGAGCGACCAGATGTCGCTAATGGGATTGGAGCCCTGATAGGCCGGACGAACCGCCGGCCGCTCCGGCCGCGGCCGTTGCGTGAACGGGATCGCCGTGTAGGATTCGACCGCGTGCGAGAGAACGTCCAAGCCGGTGGCGGCGGCCACCTCCGGCGGAAGGGATCGCGTGTTCTCGGGATCGAGCAAGCCCAGCGCCGGCTTGAGCCGGCGGTGCGCAATGCCGGTCTTGGCGTGCATGTGGACCAGGTCGAAGATGGCGACTCCGGTCGTCTCGCTGCCCGTGCCGGCGGTGGTCGGTACGGCAATCAGCGGCTTGAGCGGTCCGGGCACCGGCCTGCCAAGGCCGATGGGAGGATTCACATAGTCCAGAAGATCGGCCGGCCAGGTCGAGTACAGGTTGGCCGCCTTGGCGGTGTCGATGGTTGAGCCTCCGCCCACGGCCACGAGCGCGTCACAGCCGCTGTTGAGCGCCGCCTGGATCGCCTCGCGAAACGATTCGTCGGTGGGCTCCACCCGGACCCGGTCGAACACGGTGTAGGCGACGCCCTCCTCCTCGAGCGATTCGCAAACGGTCTGCGCCGGCGGCGAGCTTCGCAGATGAGGGTCGGTGACCACGAGCACGTGCCGTGCCTTCAGCTCGGCCAGCTCGGCGCCGATCTCGCGGGTCACGCCGGGCCCGTGCCGGAGGTTCGATGTCGCCAACTCGACGGCGGTTTCCGTGGCGGGGACGTTCGGCATTCCATTATTCTGCCTGCTCCCGCTCCCGGTGTCACCCCAAAGCTGGGAGGGCCTCAAAGATATGACATGTCCAGGGCTCAACGTCCAGATACAGGCCGCGGGCGGCCAGGTCGCGGCCTTCGCGGTCATAGACGGCTGGCCCCAACTGGTCACGGAACCGCCACTCGCTGCCGTCGAGATCTGGCCACGGGATTCGCACGTAGCACTGGCTGGGATGATCCGCGCAATTCACCGCCACCAGATACCTGCGTCCTTCCCTTCCGCTCCACGAGAAGGCGAGAAAACAATCCCAGGTCCAGTTGCCGTCCCAGGCCGGCTGGCACTCGAGAAGCCGCCAGTCGCCCTCCCGAAGCACGGGGTCCCACAAGACGCCCAGCAACGCAGCGTAGAAGTGGGAGAGGTCCGTATCGGCGGGTTCAGCCGGACCGCGGCGGAGCTGCACGGGAACCCTGGTCTTACGGCCTTCAAGCTGTCCGTAGTGAAAGAACCGCAACCCCGGCGCCAGGAACGTGATCGTGGCCGCCGCTCGATGAACCTCGGGGCGGAACGCGGCCGCCGCCCGGTCTTCGTCATGGTTCTCCAGAAACCGGATCAGCCGGTCCTGGAAATCCAGGCCGGCCCGCATGTGCGACCTGACGGAGCCGGCGTCACCCCGGCGAAGGCGGTCATAAAGGCGCTTGTCATAGGTGTAGTCGAAACCCTGGCGCTGAAGAGTCCACTCAAGGTCCCAGTACACCTCGGCCAGAAAGAGAAACTTGGGAGCTTCCCGGCGGATCGTGTCGATGGCGCCCGGCCAGAACGGCTCGATCGCAATCCCCCGCGTCCTCTCAAAGACCTCCGGCAACAGGAGCATCGCCATGTCGCAGCGCACCCCGTCGCAGCACGACGCGACGCGCCGCAGTTCGCCGATCATGGCGCGCTGTAAGCCGGGATCGCCGTAGTTGAGCTGAAGTGTGTCGGTCCAGCCGCCGAAATGAGGATCGCGCCCGTGCGCAAGTATGCGAGGGCCTCCGGGGCAATCGAGACGAACGTAGTTGCGGGGTTGGGCCGCAAGCTGCGCCTCCGTACCCTGGACGTAGTACTCCGGATGCTCGACCACCCAGCGGTGATCGAGGGCGGTGTGGTTCGGAACGAAGTCCAGGATCAAACGGAGGCCGCGATCGCTCATCCGCCGGCGCAGGCGGTTGAGAGCCTCCTCCCCACCGAAATCCTCGTGCGGGCGGTAGTCCTGGACCGCGAAGCAGGAGCCGCATACGTCCGCGAGCTCGAAATCGGGGAGCGCCCGCCGGTACTCGGCCAGCATCTCCGGCTCGGATGCGGCGACTGTTCGTCCCGCCGCCCCCGTCTGCCACATCCCCAGAAACCAGATCAGGTCGAATCCGGCATCCGACCACGCATCGAGGTCCCGATCCGGAACGTCGTCCAGGCTCGCCGGGCGGCCCAACTCCCGCGCGAGTTCCGAGAGATAGACCTGCGCGTTGATCTCATAGAGCGAAGGGTAGCGCGGCCCGTTCGTTCTCATACCTAACTATAGCCAAGGAGACTTGAAATCTTGAGGTCGGGAGCTTTCAGCGATCAGCGGTCGGCGTTCAGCTTTTGGAT
>CAYRPT010000053.1:0-11622 GCA_964425895.1 uncultured Solibacteraceae bacterium
GCCACAGTCGGATGCTCGAGAAGTCCGTAATTACTTAACGTAGTAGTGCTAGGGGGGGGTATGCCACGGATTTTCATCAGTTACCGGCGGACCGATACCGCGGCCTATGCGGGTCGCCTGCATGACCGGCTGTGCGAGCGGTTTGGCGCTAGTTGTGTCTTTCTCGACGTCGACGCCCTCCAGCCGGGTGAGGACTTCGTGCGGGCGCTCGACGAGCGGCTTTCCGGCTGCGATGTGCTGCTGGTTCTGATCGGCGACGAGTGGCTCGGGACCATCGATGAAAACGGCCGCCGCCGTCTGGACGACGAGCGGGACTTCGTCCGTCAGGAGATCGCGGCGGCGCTGGCTCGGCCGATCCGCGTGATCCCCGTGTTGGTTGGGGGCGCGGCGATGCCGGCGGAAGACGATTTGCCGGCCCCGCTGCGCGCACTGGCTCGGAGGCAGGCGTTCGAGATCCGGGACGCTCAGTTCCATGAAGACGCCAGCCGTCTGATGGCGGCACTTGCGAAGCCGGGATTCCGCGAGAGAATAGGCGGGAAAGGAGTTCTTCGCAAAATGCTCTTATGGGTGGCGCCCGCCGTTGTGATTGCCGGTACGGCACTCCTCATTCAGCAAACGCAGAGCAGCGGAAACGGGGGCGCTGGATCCGCCGCTCCGCCGAACCGGACGGAAGCCGGACCCGCGGTACGCCTGCGCTCCGAACCAGCCACGGTAACGGCAGAGCAGGCCAAAGTCATGCTCGCTCGCTACAACTTCTACTGCCAAGGTGCGAACGAGGCGGGCACGGGAATCGTACACCGGTTCGCCACGCGGGTTATCGGAGAGACAGTGGTGGTGGAAGACGAGGCCACTGGATTGATGTGGGAAAAAGGCGGCTCGGGCCGCCCCATCCTCGGTGAGGCCAAGGTTGATTATGTACGCGCGGTGAACGATCGCGCGCCGGGCGGGTTCCGGGACTGGCGCCTGCCCACTCTCGAGGAGGCGATGTCGCTGATGACCCGGCAGCAAGAGGACAAGTTCCACATCGACCCGGTCTTCGAGCGAGGCCCGGCGCCGTTCACCTGGACTTCGGACCAACGCAACGAGGAACGAGGTTGGGTGGTCTACTACCTGGACGGGACGTACGCGAGCGAACGGCATCAGTACAACGCGCCCATCCGGCTGGTCCGCACAGTATCACCGCGATAGGCCCGGACCAGGATCTGCCGCCGCTCCGGTAACCACCCGGTGGATGGCATTCACGAGCTTGCGGTAGGGCACCTTGTCAAGTCCTTCGAAGGGGAGCCACTCGCCGTCCCGCCAGCTCGAATAGTACCAGCGTGCCAGGATGGCCAGGTGCTCCTGGCGCTCGCCGGCGCCGAGTCGCGGTGGCGCCGCTCCCTCCACCAAGGCGTGCAGCCGTCGGTCGAGGGAAATGGGTTGTCCTTCCCGCGAGCGAAGCTCGAATTGATGCGGCGGGCGCCAGGCGCCGCCCAGCAGGAACCACAGTTCCAGGGTTTCGGGTTCCGCGGACGGCGTCACCGCCACGCCGTCGAGGCGGCTGATTTCGCGGGCGAGCTCGTCGCGAGAGTTGAGCACCTGCTGAATGCGCTCGAACCGTTGATGCTGCCGGGCCGCCTCCTCAAAGTTCAACTCTTCGCTTGCGCGGTCGCGCGCCGAAGCTGCGGCGTGAAGGAGGGACGCTCCTGCCGTCGCCAGAAACTCCTCGACGCGGCGGACCTCGCCTCCATACTCCTCCACGCCGACCACCTGCTGGCACGGGCGCAGGCAGCGGTTCATCTCTCCATACATGCACCCGGGGTGTTCGGGGGAAGGGTCGAAATCCTCCTGGCACCGGCGGATCTGAAATAGGTCGAGAACCTCGCTCTCGAACCGCTCGGCGCTCGCCCGGGAACGGAACGGCCCGAAAAACCTGGCGCTCCCGCCGGTGAGCCGCTGGGTTACCTGGGTCCGGGGGAAGATGTGGGACCGGATCAACTTGACGTACGCCGGCAGGCGCAGCTTCAGCAGCCGCTGGTAGCTGTCCGGGAAATGACGCCGGCCCAACTCCCACGCGTACAGGAGGGACGCGAGCCGCGAGCCGGTGGGCCAGAATTCCAAGCGGCCGGCGACCGCCCGCAGGTTCAGGAACGGCGTTCGTCCGTTCACGCGCCGAAGGAGCCGCGTCACGCGCCGCCGCAGCGAGGCCGTACGTCCCAGGTAAGGAGCGCCTTCTTTCGGCCACAGGAGGAATACCGCCGCCGTGCTGGGCGCCGTCTCAATCAGGCGGTCGATCGCATCGTCGTCCTCCAGGCCGGCGACTCGGGGCGGAGGCAGCATCTACCGATAGAACTCCTGGTAGACGTCCGGCGCCAGTGGCGGGATGGTGGCGATGCGCAGGTTCGCCCGGACGTGCGCGGCGCGGCCCATCCCGACGAGCGCGGTGGTGACGCCGGGCGTGGACCGCGTGAACTGAATCGCCCGCTCCGCGTCCGCGCCGGTTTCCGGCATCAGCTCCGCGATCTTCTCCGGCAGGCCCGCTGTCAGACGCCCCTGCAACAAGGTGGCGCTCGCCACCACGGCGATGCCGGCGGACCGGGCGAGCTCAAGGACGCTCGAAGGGCCATCTTCCCCGCGTTCCCAGCGCCGGCTAAAGCCTTCGGGCATCGCCAGGTTCAGCGGGAGTTGGATAAAGCGGAAATGGTGGTCCGAACCGCCGGCCACCCATGCCAGCTCGATCAGCCGCCCAAGCGATAGACCCTTCCCGCTGCCCGGCTGTTCGCGGAACGCATTCCACGTGGCTGCGCCATAGACCCGAATCCAGCCCGCGCCGACCATCTCTTCCAGGCACTGGAATGCCTCGCCGATACGCCTGTAGACGTCTTCCTCGGAAACGAACTGCAACTGGGTTTCCGGGTTGTGCAGGTAGAAAACGTCGATGGTGGCCAGTTGCAGATTTTCCCGGCTCCGGCTCGCCTGATGGCGCAGGAATCCGGGTGTCATAGAGTGAACGCCTCCCACGGGCGGGGGCCCGTCGGCGTCTCCTGGCGGAACAGCGCCGGGAGTCAGGAACCCCGCCTTGGTGCACACGACCAGCTCTTCCCTCGCCGCCGCGCCGGAAGCGACGAGGTTCGTAATCGCTCTTCCCACCGCTCGCTCGGACCGCTGATGGCGGTAGTTAAGGGATGTATCGATCAGGTTCACGCCGCCCGCCACGGCAACTTCGACCGCCTCAACGTAGCTCTGGTCCGTTTCCGCGTTCCTCTCCCCCAGGTAGGTGCCGATACCGAGGGAGGAAACAGTCAAGTCGTCGGCGGTTCGATAGAATCCGGCGGCTTCGAGCGCGGGGAAGCGGTTGCCGTAGTTCTTGGTGTCTTCGGGGGAAGCCTGCCCGCCAATCATGCGATCTCCTCGCGACGGGCACGCCTTGCGAGTGCCCGCCTGCTTCGGCTACAGTGATTGTAACCAATCGGTACGCGCAACCATCCGCAGTGCAACCGGAACTACCAATCCGCCCCGGCGTGTGAGATACTCATCGGGTTCCGGCTGCCGGCCGCGGCGCGGAGGCGAACGATCCTCGCAAAGAACCGGACGGGTTGATCCGGGTGGAGGAGTGCAAACGCATGAGCAAGGCTGGTCCCCAAGGGCAGAAATCAGACCCGAAATCGAGTGCGAAGAAGAAGCTCGCGGCGAAGACCGGTGTAGCGTCCGAACCAGCCGCGGCGAGCACCGCCGGCGCTCCGGTGCGTACCCGGGAGGAACAGACCAGGCTCTATGACAAGGCGATGAAATTGTTTTCGTCCGGCGATTTTGCCAGGGCCCGCGAAACATTCGACCAAGTCGTCGCGGGACCGAGCTCCGAGATCGCGCACGCCGCGCGGATGCATCGCTCCGTCTGTGACCGGCGGCTGGAAAGCGTGGAGGTCGTCCTCGAAGGTCCGGAGGAACACTACAACTACGCGATCGCGCTGATCAACCGGCGGCGCCTGCCGGAAGCGCAGGGCCACCTGATGAAAGCCCTGGATGCGAAGACCGCCCGGACGGACCACATTCACTACGCGATAGCGATTTGCTTCGGGTTACAGGGCGATCCGCGGAAAGCAGCGGAACATCTGCAACGAGCGATTGCCCTCGACCCCAGGAATCGTGCGATTGCCCGCAATGACCCGGATTTCGAATCCTTTGCGTCAGCCCCGGAGATCCGGCAGCTCCTCGAGCGAACCGAGGCTGTCTGAATCACCGCTGGTTTCGGCGGCCAGCCCGCTGCGGATTGTCGCCATTGGCGGTGGAACCGGCTTGTCCACGCTGCTCCGCGGGCTCAAGGAATACGCCCACTCGCCCTTCTATGAGTCTGGAGAGCGCCGATGGCCGCCGGTGGACATCACGGCCGTGGTTACTGTCACCGATGACGGCGGCAGCTCCGGCCGGCTGCGGCGTGACTTCGACATGCTGCCGCCCGGGGACATCCGAAATTGTCTGGCGGCGCTCGCCGAGGACGAGACGCTCTTCGTCCGCCTTTTTCAGTACCGTTTCGAAGCCGGCCGCGGGCTCAAGGGCCACAGCTTCGGCAACCTCTTTCTCACGGCCTTGACACACGTGACCGGCGATTTCTCCCACGCCGTGCAGTTTTCCTCGGAAGTGCTGGCGATTGTCGGACGGATCTACCCGTCGACGCGCGCGAATGTCGGTCTGGAGGCCGTGCTTCGAGACGGCTCGATCGTCGACGGCGAGTCGCGCATCAGCCGCAGCAAGGCGCCGATTTCCCATGTCAGCCTGACGCCGAGCGGCTGCCGCCCGCTGCGGGAAACGTTGGAAGCGATCGCCTCGGCTGATCTTATCTCACTCGGTCCGGGGTCGCTGTACACCAGCGTCATCCCCAACCTGCTGGTGGGCGGCATCCCTCGGGCGATACACCGGGCAACAGCGCTGAAGGCCTACTTCGTGAACCTGATGTGGCAGCCCGGCGAGACGATGGGCTACGCGGCTTCCGACCACGTGCGGGCGATTTACCGGCACGCCCGGAGGCGGCTCCTCGACTGCGTCGTTGTGAACACCAGCCCCATCCCCGCACCACTGCGCCAGAGATATGCGGCGCAGAAAGTTTTCCCCGTCGCCGCCGACACCCCCCGCCTGGAAGAGGCGGGAATCCGAGTGGTTGGCGCTCCGCTGCTGGCGCGGGCGGAGAAGATCCGTCATGATCCTCGTGCGGCGGCGGCGATCATGGTCCAACTGGCGCTGGAAGGGCGAACCCGCCGCATGAGCGGATCGGCGGTCCCGCCATAATAGGCAGAGGTGCTCGCGGGCTGCTGAAAAAGGGCTTGGCAGGCTGAACGCCCCGAACCACGACGCCCGGCAACGAGTCGAGTCCCGGTGGTGGTGCCGGTGGTCTCGCCTGCCGGCGGGGTGTTTTGTCAGTCCTTCGCCAGCAGCTTGCCGGGCCGCACCGAAAGGCTTCATGGAAAACTCAGTCTCGATCGTCATCCTCGCCGCCGGTCTTGGCACGCGCATGAAATCGCGAAAGGCCAAAGTGCTACACCGCGCGGGCGGGCGCACCCTCATCGAGCATGTGGTGCGCATGTGCCGCCGGGTCACCGACCCCGCGCGCATCGTCGTCGTTGTGGGTCACCAGGCCGAACAGGTGGAAGCCGAGGTCGCCGGCTACGGCGTGCGCTTCGCTCGCCAAACGGAGCAGCGGGGCACCGGACACGCGGTCCTCGCGGCGCGCGAAGCCGCGGCGGGTTGGGGAGATTTCGTCGCCGTTCTGTACGGTGATGGACCACTTCTCACGGAAGTGACGCTGCGGGCGCTGATCGACAAGGAGATCCGCTCGGGCGCGGCCGCCACCATCATCACCACGATCATGGGCGACCCCACCGGCTACGGCCGGGTGCTCACCGACGAGCAGGGTCGTGTGCAGGCCGTGGTGGAGCAGAAAGCGGCCACACCGGAGCAACTCGCCATCAAGTTGGCCAACAGCGGCATCTATTGCTTCCGGGCGGAGCCGCTTTGGAAGCACCTCGCCGAAATCCGCACGGACAATCCCGCGGGCGAATACTACCTTACCGACATGGTGGAGATCCTCCGCCGGGCCGGCCACGACGTCCAGGCTTTGCACGTGGACGACGAAAGTGAGCTTCAGGGTATCAACAGCCGGGCCGAGCTCGCGAAGGTCGATCGCCTGTTCCGCGAGCGCAAGGTCCAGGAGTTGATGGATGCGGGCGTGACCGTCGAAAAACCCGAGACGGTGACCATCGATGATGGCGTGACGGTCGGCGCCGACGCGATCATCGGACCCTTTGTCCAGATCCTCGGTGAGACCGATATCGGCGAGGACTGCACGGTCGGCGCCTGCTCGATTCTCCGCAACGCGAAACTCGCCGTCGGGGTGACGGTGGGCGAGTTCACCATTGTTCAGGATTCGGTAATCGGCGAGGGCGCCGTCGTGGGGCCGTACGCCCGCCTGCGGTTCGGCAATGAGGTGGCCGCCGGCGCTGCGATCGGCAACTTCGTCGAGCTGAAGAAAACTCGGTTTGGCGCCGGCAGTAAAGCCATGCACCTGGCGTATCTGGGAGATTCCGTAATCGGCGCGGACGTGAACGTCGGCGCCGGAACCATCACGTGCAACTACGACGGCTTGCGAAAGCATCCGACGGTCATTGGCGATGGAGCATTCGTCGGCAGCAACTCCACACTCGTGGCCCCCGTCGAGGTGGGCGCCGGCAGCTACGTGGGTGCGGGCAGCGTCATCACCGAGGCGGTGCCGCCCGATGCCCTGGGGCTGGGCCGGCAGAGGCAGATCAACAAGCCCGGCTGGGCGCGCCAGCGGCGCGAGACGCTGCGCCAGGAGTAGTTCGCGGGGTGCGTCCGTTCGAAACGCACCCCAAGGTCGGGACCGCGGAATCCCCCGCTATCTTTTTTGGGCGGCGGTGTGGGCGGCTTGCTCGGTGAACTGCACGATGGCCGAATGGTCGAGGTCGCCCTTGCCGTCGTTGATGAGCGAGATCAGCATCTGCTGCACGAGGCTCGTCAGCGGCAGCGGTACCCGCAGCGATTCGGCGGCCGCCAGTGTGTTGCGCAGATCCTTCTGGTGGAGGTTTATGCGGAAGCCCGGCTTGAAGTTCCGCGAGCACACCATGGGGGCCTTGGCGTTCAGCACCGCACTGCCAGCCAGCCCGCCTTTCACCGCCTGGAACACCGTCTCGGGGTCGAGGCCGGCCTTGGTGGCTAACACCAGCGCCTCACCCATTGCGGCGATGTTGCAGGCGACCATGATCTGGTTGGCCAGCTTGGTCACGTTGCCGGCGCCGACGGCTCCCGTCAGGGTGACCGACGCTCCCATGCATCCGTGCAAAGACGGCCTCGTCGCCGCCCACCATGATCGCCAGAGTGCCGTCAACCGCCTTCGGCTCGCCGCCGCTCACGGGAGCATCAAGGAAATCAACGTCTTTCTCCTCGCAGGCAGCGCCGACTTTCTGGGCGACCAGCGGGTTGATCGAGCTCATGTCGGTGACGACGGTGCCCGGACGGGCCCCTTCCAGTACGCCTTCCTTGCCGAGGACGGCCCGTTCCACATCCGGCCCGTCCGGCAGCATTGTGATGACGATATCCGCGACTGCGGCGGCCTCCTTGGCTGAGCCGGCGACGGTGGCGCCGGCCGCGGCAAGTTCCCGCACTGGCTCGGCCACGATGTCGTACACCGTCAGGGTGTGACCGGCCTTGATGAGGTTTTTGGCCATGGGTTTACCCATGATGCCAAGTCCGATGAATCCGATTCTTTCCGGCACGAATGAAGGTCTCCTTTCAGGGATGTAATGCCGCAGGGGCCAACCCGTGATTATCAGACACCCGGCCGCCATCGTCAAAGTGACCGGGCGGGCCGCCTCATACTATAGTGGACGTGTCGGGAGCCGATATGGAGCTTCTTTACCAAAGTCTTCTTGAACTCATCACCCAAACCTCAACGAATCTTCCACCGGACGTGCGCCAGGCGATGGGCGCGGCCCTCGCCAGGGAAACGCCCGAAACGCAGTCTCACCAATCCCTGACGGTCATGGCTGCGAATACCGACATGGCCTACGAGGATGAAGGCCCGATCTGCCAGGACACCGGCATGCCGACGTTTCTGGTGCGTTGCCCCGTCGGGATGAACCAGATCACCTTCGGCGATACGATCCGCCGGGCGGTCGCCGAAGCCACCCGTCGCGGCAAGCTCCGGCCCAACTCGGTCGACTCGCTCACCGGTAAGAACAGTGGCAATAATCTCGGCCGCGGCACTCCGGTGATCCACTGCGAACAGTGGGATCGCGACGACATTGAAGTCCGTCTGATCCTCAAGGGCGGTGGCTGCGAGAATCAGAACATCCAGTACAGCTTGCCATGCGAGCTGGAGCACTTGGGCCGCGCTGACCGGAATCTCACCGGCGTTCGCAAGTGCATGCTTCACGCGGTCTGGCAGGCCCAGGGGCAGGGTTGCGCGCCGGGTGCGATCGGCGTGTGCATCGGGTCCGACCGCGCCCACGGTTATGCCCTCGCCAAAGAGCAGTTGTTTCGCGCTCTGGACGACGTGAACCCGGACCCGACGCTGGCCGCGCTGGAGGCCGAGATCATGGACGAGGCAAACCGGATCGGCGTCGGGTCGATGGGTTTCGGCGGCAAGGTGTCGCTCATCGGCTGCAAGATCACCGCGGCGAACCGGCTGCCGGCCAGCTTCTTTGTCAGCGTAGCGTATGACTGCTGGGCGTTCCGCCGCCTGGGCGTCACGCTCGACGCCGCCTCGGGGGCGATCCGGAGCTGGCTATACCGGGATCCCGAGCGTCCGGTGGAGCGAATGACGCGGGAAGAGGGTTTCCCGCTCACCGGGCGCGAGGCGGTGCTCGAGGCGCCGCTCTCCGAGCAACAGGTCCGTGCCCTGAAGGTCGGCGATGTCGTTCTGCTCTCCGGGGAGATGGTCACCGGACGCGATGCGGTCCACCATTACCTCATGAAGAACGAGCCACCCATGGATCTGCATGGCGCCGTCCTGTACCATTGCGGTCCCGTCATGCTTCAGGAAGGGGGGTTCTGGAAGGTGAAGGCCGCGGGTCCCACCACCAGCATTCGGGAGGAGCCCTACGAGCACGAGGTGATCCGCCGCTATGGCGTGCGTGCCATCATCGGAAAAGGCGGGATGGGGCCGCGAACACTGGCTGCACTGAAGGAATGTGGTGCGGTGTACCTCAACGCAATCGGCGGCGCTGCGCAATACTATGCCCGCACCGTGAAGCGGGTCAAGGGTGTCCACCTTCTCGAGGAGATGGGCATTCCCGAAGCGATGTGGGTGTATGAAGTGGAGCGCTTCCCCGCCATTGTAACCATGGACGCCCATGGCAACAGCCTGCACGCCGACGTTCTGCGGGAAACTGCGGATACCGTGGCGTCGCTGGAAAGGGCGTAACACCAGCCCCAAAAAAGCTACGAGGCGGGTGGTCATTCCGCCTCGTTGAAGTCAGGGGTTGGTTGGTCTTCTCTTCGGTTGTCCGTTCCCCGCATGGGCGGGAAGGATAACCGATATCTACTGTCTAAATATTACGGAAACCGTATCAGCACATCAATAGTGCATTTCGATTAGCCGGAATCGTGAGCGGAGCCGGTTGCGCTCAGTCCAGCCGCACAATCATCTTACCCACACCTTCCGCGTAAGTTTCCGCGACCTCGAACGCCTCCTGGATGCGCTCCAGGGGCCGCCGATGCGTAACGATGGGGCCGAACAGATGCGGATGAGAGGATAGCAGCGCCACCGCGGCTCCCGTTTCGTGGTTGGAACGCCGCACGTTGTACAGGTGGATCTCCTTCCGCCGCATGACGTGGTAGTCGAGTGTGACGCTCGCCCCGGCGGGGATTCCCGTCACCACAACGCGCCCGGCGCTTCGGGTGACGTGAATACAGTGGTCCAGCGTCCCCTCCCGCGTCACGCAGTCGACCGCTACGTCCACGCCGCGCCCGTGTGTCGCCTCGAGAACAGCCTGGCGGGGATCCGCCGTCCGCGGATCGATCACGTCAGCAGCGCCCACAATCCGTGCCAACTCCCGCCGGCCGACAACTGGCTCGACGGCCAATACGCGGCGGGCGCCGACCAGCCTCAGGCAAGCGACGGTCATCAATCCGATAGGCCCGCACCCGAATACGACGGCGGTGTCGCCCAAGGCGACCTGGGCGAATCGCATGGAGTGCACCACCACGGCGAGCGGCTCAAACAGGGTGGCGTAGTCAAGGTCCATCCCGGCGGGCACGCGGACCAGGTTAGCCGCCGGGATATTGACGTTGTCCCTGAAGTATCCCGGATCCCCCGGCTGGCTGAGAAACCGGAGGTTCTCGCACACGTTATACCGGCCGGCGCGGCATTGCTCACAGTGATAGCAATAGATCGCCGGCTCGAGCATCACCTCGTCGCCCACCGACCAACCGCCGACGCCCGCTCCGATCTTTGTAACGACGCCGGTTGGTTCATGGCCGAGAACCATCGGATACTGGCTCGGCGTGTCGCCGACGCAGCCATCGGAGAAGTTGTGCAGGTCCGAGCCGCAGACACCCACCGCGAGGACCTTGGCCTGTACTTCCCCCCGCCCCGGATCCGGTACCGGACCTTCGGTTAACTCCATGCGGTGGCGTTGCACCAATTGGGCGATTCTCATGGGGCCTCGGCGGGGCGAGACGAACTCCGCCTACTTCTTGAAGAGATTGTCGAAGGCCGCGCGGGCGTCTTGCGAGGTGCGGGGCGACGGACTGGCCACCACAGGCGATGAGTTTGCCGAGCTCGCGTCCCGCGCCACCGTAACGCGGGTTTCGAAGAACTCGCACTCGTTTTCTTTGTCCTTCGAGGCAATCCGCTGGCGGACCGGCTTGGCGCACTGGAAGCGAAGAGACGGTTCGAAATGGGCGCACTGCTTGCAGCAGTGCAGAGAAGCCAGACACCTGGGGCAGTTTCCCTTGAAGTCGACTCCGGAGGGCAGCGTAGCCGAGCAGTTGTAACACCGCGCCGCCGTCACCGCTTGAACCATCCGGGGCAGCCTCGGCCCCGTCACGTCGAGGGGAAGCTTGGGGCCACGCGGTCGCTTGTCGAGCCGTCCGCGGTCATCGCCCTGTGAACTGTCGGACTCCATGTAGCCGCGATGGGCGTATTTGCGGTCGCTATCCATGGTGGGTGTTTCCTCGGCTAAGAAACGGACTGTCCACGTTTCTCTCGCTGGTTTTCAGGCCTTTGCTCATAAGGCGTGCCAAAGGCATCGCGAGCTTTGCGGGAGCCGGGCTCCCCCAACTGGCAGTTGCTTACTGTGCCGGTGGGCGGCACCGCCCCGGCGCCATCGCATCTGTTCTGGGTTGGCCGTCTCCCACCCGAGAAGGGGCGGTCGACGGACATGCAGCACAGGGGAGATGCGGGTGCGCCGTTGTGAGACTGGTATGCGGATCCCCGCGAGCGTCTAAACTACCTATGTATCACGGAACGCATCCCGACGCCACCATTTTTATCGGCTGGTTCGAGGGTAAGGATTAATATCCCGCGTACATTCCTCTCTCCTAGTATACCCCAAACCACGAAACCGGGCCCCGATTAGTCTTATCTCATACAAGATGAGCCTGAAGGAGGGGATGGATTCTCACACAAGA